>NZ_JAQT01000017.1:0-1487 GCF_000524295.1 Shuttleworthella sp. MSX8B | reverse complement strand
AGAAACTCAAAATTGGCAGAAAGACAAAAACAAGGAGGAAGTATGAAAGGAAAGAGCAGAGCGATCAGCAAAAAGCTGTCAGCGATTACTTTGTCATGCCTGGTAATGTTTGGTACGGTTGGAGCGGTGTTGCCGACCTATGCGGCAGACCCCGTCAAGGGAATTGAGATCAAAGCAGACCGAACGGAATTAGATCAAAGCGTTTCCGATGCCAAAAGTGCCGGTGCTGAGATCGTGCAGGATGCTGACGTTGACAAGGGCGTGGTGAAATCCGAGGCGGAAGCCGACAGCAAGAGGGCGGAAATCGAGGCGGATTATAAGCAGCAGGTGCAGCAATTAAAGGATACAAAGAAGGCTGTGCAAAAATATAGTCAGGACAAGAAGAAATACGACGAGGCCAAGAAGAAGTATGATGCAGAATTGGCCAAGTACAATATCGCCAAGAAAAAGTATGACACTGACTTAGCTGCTTACAATAAGGCAATGGAAGAGCTGGAGAAAAAGAAAAATCAAGACGGATATATGAACCCGCCTTATGGCCAGCCCTTAATTTTCAAGTCTGAGCCAAACGCGAAGCTGACCCTCTCCGGAAAGAAGTATACAAAGGATGAATTCAACAATACGGTAAAATCCTGGAACCTGGGAACAGAACCCTGGAGATATGCATATTTTGATATGCTAAATAATGGTCAGCCGGGATCTGCAGCCAGAGTTATGCTGGAAAAGGATAAACCCTTTGTCGCGACCTACACGAACCTGCAGAATTCGAGCTACAAAGGGAAGAAGATCTCCAAGGTGGTTTACACTTATACCTTTAAGGGAATTGACGGGGTCAACAATGTCCCCGATAAACTGCCTGTTATTTTGCAAAAGGATCCGACGGTTACAATTTGGTATAACGATTTCTTCGGAAGCGCCAGAATCAACTTAAAGGCTCAATTTTATGATGATCAGGGGCAGTTGATTGATCCGACGGGAAGCTTGCTGAACTTTTCTTCTTTGAACCGTGGTAATGGCTCAGGAGTGGTTTATGTAGATGCAATTGAGAAGGTAGCAGCTTTTAACGGTGAATTTGTGCCAATCTCTGGTTCGTCGATTAAGGTTCAGCCGGATGGCGGTGCTTATGCGAGCACGGATAATACATCAACGGCAAGAGGATCGAAATTCAACGTCCAGGATTGGGACAACGAATCCTCCGCGAAACAATGGTATGGTGCGATTGTAGGAAGAGTTACGAATTCTGAAATTAGTTTGGATATGGCCTCTTATCGAAGCGGATGCGTATGGTTTGCCTTGAATTCTGACGTAAAGGCGATTGGATTGCCTACGCAGCCTGTAGAGCCCACGCCTCCCACGCCTCCAACAGAGCCTGAAAAGCCCGGTAAGGTGGCCTATCACTATGACATTCTCTATGTGCAGTCACAGGTAGAGAAGAATGTCCTGGATGAAAACAATCAGAATATTAACAATGGTACTGTTAAGACCGG
>NZ_JAQT01000016.1:0-125624 GCF_000524295.1 Shuttleworthella sp. MSX8B | reverse complement strand
CTTAATCCCTTTAGAGTTATGAATCAGGCTATTGGACATCGCAGATATCTTTATCGAAGTTCAATAGGGTATGACTCCTTCCTATTGGAAAAGGTAATAAATACAATACAGCAGATAGATACTCTTTACACTTGGCAAGGTGTCAATAACGCATTGTTAAGAGACAGGGCGGAGGCGGCACAAAAGCGTGCAGAACAGGAGGCAACTCATCTTCTTGATACATTAGATGAAGAGGGACGCAGAATCCGAAAACAGGCACTTGATGATGCCCGAACAGAGGCCGATAAGATTCTGGACGGTTTTGATGAGGATATGACACGTCTTCAAAAACAGATTAATGATTTAACAAGAGCAAATGAGGCTTTGCAGTTTGAAAACCAGGGGTTGAAGGCAAAGTTGGATTCGTCTGATTCAGTCCCCATTTTGTATATGGGCGATGAGTATGAATTTTACCAGGGTGAGATAAAAGATCTTATCTTATCTGTTCTTTCAGATTCGCTATCAGGTATACCACAAAAGTCGAGAAGAATGGATATTGTTAAGGACATAATAAGGGCGAATGATTATCAAAAATTGAGTGTTGCAAAAGCTGAGGAGATAAAGCGTTTACTGAAGAACTACGATGGTATGTCTGGTAGATTACGGCAGGCATTGATAGATCTTGGCTTTGAAATTACAGAAGAGGGAAAACACTATAAGATTACATATTTTGGAGACGGAAGATATCAAACAGTCTTTGCTAAAACACCGAGCGATGGAAGATCCGGCAAGAATAATGCACAGACTGTTATCCGAATGTATTTTTAAGGGTTGGATGGTTCTATGTACGAACAAACAGCAATCAGAAAACAACAGAGTGGATTGCATCGTGCATCGTTATCGTTTGCACATCCTATGCACACCCCTTGCACACTGTGCGGCGGCCTCTCTGATTGTCAGAAGACGGGGAGCGCTTCGCATGATGCCGGAGGCTGAAGAAATCACGGCGCTCTGCGGGAAAGGGCTCGTTTCTCCAATATCAGCAGACGAGCCTTGACGACTGCCTTCCCCGCCTTCAGGCGGGGAAGGAGCGTTGTTGATCAGTCAGCGAAAGATCGTGGGATTGTGAGAGCGTGAGTGCACAGTTTTTAATATCATGTGAGAATAAATACCTGGTTAAATTCGTCTGATTCAAAATTATTGTTTGAATCAGACGAATTATTCTGTTGAAAAAATAAATCAGATCGACTATGCTAAAATCAAAATTTAAATTAGACATAGGAGCTGGTATGACATACATCAAGAGGGCAATCACACCGATCTTAAAGGAGCGGGTCGCGACAAGCAAATGCGCCTTGATCACAGGTGCAAGGCAAGTTGGGAAATCAACGATGATCAGGCATGAGTTTCCCCAGTATCAGCAGGCGAGCTTTGACGACCGCCTGACCCGCCTTCAGGCGCGGGAGGAGCCGGGGCTTTTCTTTATGAATCATCCCTGCCCGCTTTTTATTGATGAAGTACAAAAAGAGAGCTGTATTCTGGAGGAAATTAAGCAGAGGGTAGATGCCTCCGAGGAGCGAGGCCTCTTTATTATGAGCGGATCACAGGGACTGGAGCTCATGAAAGGAATGAGTGAGTCCCTGGCGGGCAGAGTTTCCATTACGGAATTGGCAGGACTCTCTCTGCGTGAAATCCATGGGGTGGGATTTAACAGGCATTTTATCCCAACAGATGATTATCTGAAGGAGAGAGAGAAAGAACTCTGTCTTTCCCCGGACCTCTGGGAAATCATCCACAAGGGCGCATATCCGGAGCTCTATGATATTGACAGGGATTGGCAGGAGTATTATTCCTCCTATGTGTCCACATATCTGGAGAGGGATATCAATGAACTGGTCTCCGGGGATGGAATTACCTTCACCAAGCTTCTCGTGGCGGTTGCCGCCAGAACAGGGGAGCTCTTGAATTATTCCAATATCGCCGGTGAGATAGGAGTCAGTGAACCGACGGTGCGCAAGTGGATCTCGGTTCTGGAGCGAACGGGGATCGTCTATCTCTTGCAGCCTTACAGCGCCAGCGCTCTGACACGCACCATCCGTTCCCCTAAGATTTATTTCCGAGATACAGGCCTGGCCTGCTATTTGACAAGATGGCTGACGGCAGATGCACTGAAGAACTCGGCTGTTGCGGGGAATATGTTTGAGACCTTCGTCGTCTCGGAAATTCTCAAATCATATAGTAATGAGGGGAAGGACTATCGCTTCGGCGTCTTTTATTATCGAGGTAAAGACAAGAGCAGCAGGCGGGAAAATGAGATTGATTTGATCCTGGAGGAAAATGGTGTGCTCTATCCCATCGAAATCAAGATGACAGCAAATCCAAAGGCATCTATGGGGGCGACGAACCCGGTTCTGGACAAGATTCCTGACAGGAAGCGGGGAATGGGAGTGATCCTGTGCCTGATTCCTGAGAAGATGTATCTGAGGGAGAATCTGCTTGCGCTTCCGATCGCCTATATCTGAATGCTCTGTTTATCAGTAAGAGAAGATTTGAGACTTGGCGTGGAGAAGAGATCATGTGATCATGACGAGAAAGTGTTTTCCGTCTTAGAGAGAGGAGAAGAAAATGATTACAGTATATGGCATGCCAAGCTGCCCGGATTGTGCGGCAGTTGAGGAACAGATCAGTGGCAGGGAGGATTTTCGCATGGTGGATATCGGAGCTCATGTCGTGCATTTGAAGGCATTTCTGCACTTAAGAGATACGTGCCCGGAATTCGATGAGGCCAGGAGAATGGGCTATGCGGGGATTCCCTGCTTTGTCCTGGAAGATGGCAGTGTGACACTGGACCCTAAGGATGTGGGGTTAGAGTGATTCATTCCGGCAGCTGATCAAAAACCCGGGATTGGTCAGCTGCCACAGATGACGAGTGAAAGATGGATATACCCGGTTGACACATATGCCAGGAATCCGAACGGCAAAGAGATCCGGGTATATGACTGGATCGACAACAGGCTTACCATCCATGATCTCTTTGCAAAACTCTCTCTCTGCTATGGGAGGGGTGTATGAGAATACATATCAGTGACTTGGATATCTAATCCGGTTGGAGTGATGATATCAAGAACAGGCGGAATCTCTTACTTGAAGAAACCGGTGAAAGTCGCCATTTGCGTCTTGAGTATGACCGGACATCGGGTGGGAGATAGGCTGGAGAGTTCTTTGACTTTCATGGAATTGATAGGGATTGAGATTGGGGCGCGGGCGGCAGATCAGCTGATTGATCTGATCGAGAGGGATGAGAAGAAGAACAAGCATAAAAGAACTTCGTTTTGAGGCGAAGCTGGTGGAAAGAGAGTCGACGGGGGAAGATACGAGGGATATTAGGAAGGAAAGAGGAAATGGCTACAAGAATAGAAATTGATCGCCTGCAAAAAGTTAGAGATATTTTTCATAAAAATCAATACGTGTTAGATGATCGCTTTGTGATTCGCGATGGGAAATATCATAAATGCGCAATCATCTGTCCCGGCGGGGGCTATCAGCTGGTCTGCAGTTTCGTCGAGGGCGTTCCGTTTGCGAAAGTTCTGAACCAAAAAGGAATATCTGCCTTTATCGTCTACTATCGTGTGAGGGATAAGGCTCTTTACCCCAATCCACAGGATGATCTGGCGAGGGCTGTACAGGAGATCATATCACGCAAAGAGGAATACATGGTGGATATGGAGGGCTACTCTGTGTGGGGATCATCCGCGGGAGGGCATTTGGCGGCATCCTTTGGAACGACGAAAATGGGCTATCCTCACTATGGTCTGCCAAAGCCGTCCGCCATCATCCTGGTATATCCGGTGATTACCCTGGAAGAGGAGAAGACGCACCTCGGAAGCAGGGAAAATCTTCTTGGAAAGAAAGCGTCGGAGGAGAAGGCCCTCGCTTACAGTATTCAGGCCAATGTCGACCAGAATTATCCGCGCACATTTGTCTGGTGCGGGGATGCGGATGAAGTGGTGCCGCCGGAGAACACAAAAAAGCTAGCAGCAGCCTTAAAGGCTCAGGGGATTGCTTACGAGGCGCATATTTATTCGGGAGTGCCCCATGGTGTCGGAACAGCAAAAGGATTGTCTGCAGAGGGCTGGATCGATCAGGCGGTAGAGTTCTGGCGGAAAGACAGGCAATAAGATGTCTTAGAGGGTTCAATTGCGCTGGGGGAATGGTCTGTTATGATGAACTGTCCTCATTCTGCAACGGAAAGTGGTCAAGAGGCTTTTCTTCCGCATGTTGTCTGTTTAGATTGTGGGGATAGTTTCTTACAGCATTCCGCAGGACGATTTTGCAATAGGTATTAAGCAGTATTATAGCCGGGAAATGACCCTTTGCAATATGGACAATCACGCCCGAAGTCTCTATATTTGATGTTTGCGAAAAAATAAAGCATGGAAAGACTTTATGGGGGATTAGAGTGTCAAGCATGGGGCAGTTATGACCAGGGCTTATCTTTGATATGTGAGGCAGGCATTATTGTGCAAAACACACAAAAATAAGCCCAATTTTTTTATGTGTAAGGAGTTATTATAACAAAAACAGTACTTGTAATATGAAATATAAAGAATATAATCAAATCTATGAGGCGATCAGATATTTAATAGTTGGTCGCTTTAATTTTCTAATGAAGGTTAAACGATTTATCAAAAAATAAAAAGAAATAGGAAAAACGATTAACAAAAGCAGAACTGGAAGGGAGGAATATGAGTAATCGAACTAAGATAGTATTTGCATTCGTGTTTGGGGCTTTGACATTATGTTTGCCGGCTATTATGGCGAATGCAGCAATGAACACGGGTGGGAATACAGTTTTCTCAATTGGAGTAAACCAATCTTTCGATAAGGAACAAGGGATAACCTATGGTGGTGTGGTGTGTCTGAAGCATAAGTGATAAACAAGAATAGTTTCAGATCACTTGGAATCAAGGATAATTCGTCTGCTGATGGCGCGCCGGTAATCCAGCAAAAGGGGGGATTGACTGAGAAATGGAAGATGGTTTCAACAGATAAAGGCTTTTTTAAAATTGTTAATTCTAGAACGGGGAAATATCTTGAAGTAAAGAATAATTCAAAAGAGAATGGCGCAGTGATTGATCAATGGGAAACGACAGGTTATCCATGCCAGGAATGGACCATTGAAAAAGAGGGTATTCAATAAGGAGGTTGAACATGAAGAAAAGAATTTTGAGCGCTTTACTGGCCGGGCTAATGGCATTTTCAATGCTGACAGCATGTGGTTCCTCCGGGGCGAAGAGTTCATCTGATGCATCTTCCAAGACCGCAGATGGATCCGGGAAAACGAAATTGTCGCTCTGGACAGTATTTACAGGATCTGACGGCGATATCCTGAAGAAAATCATTAAAGATTACAATGAGACAAATAAGGACAATATCGAGGTTGAAGTTGATATTATGCCGAATGATACACTTCAATCGAAGCTGCCGACGGCGGTTTCAACAAGTACAGGACCATCATTTGTACTTATGGGCATTGAATATCTGAAACAGTACGCAGAAAATGATTGTCTGGAAGAGATTAATGATTTCTGGGATAAGTCAGGACTGAAAAAAGATAATTTCCTGTCGAATGTTATTTCAAAGTCCTATGTAGGGGATAAGCAGTATGGGGTTCCGATGCAGTATAATCTGCAATATTTATACTACAATAAGGACTTATTTAAAGCGGCTGGTATTTCTAATCCGCCAAAGACTCTTGAGGAATTGAGGGATGATGCTCAAAAGTTGACGGACAAGGCAAAAGGCGTATACGGTTTGGCTCTTCCAAAGGACTATGGATATTATGTGCAGTATCTCTGGGGAAATGGAGGAGATGTAGTAGATGTTGATAAGAATAAAAATATGATCAATTCTAATGAAAATATTAAGACTTTGGAATGGATTCAGAATATGATGAAGGAGGGCGTTTCACCACAGTGCACGGCGGCAGAAGCAGACACCATGTTCCAATCAGGACAGGTAGCCATGTGCATGTCAGGACCCTGGAACATCAATGCGCTGAATGGACTTGGTATGAATTATGGAATTGCCGCCATCCCATCTGGAAGTTCCGGAGCTTTCTCTGCAGAAGGTGGCTGTGCATATATGTTGCCTAAAGGGGCTGATCAGAAGACGAGAGACGCTGTTTATAAGTTTATGGCGTATTGGCTCAATGACAGTACATTGAAGGAATGGTCCATGAAGAACGGATTTCCGGTATGGTCTAATTCTTTAATGAATGATAGTGAAATAAAGTCTAATGAAATTCTTACAGAGGTATCTAAGGCATCAACCATTGGTCGTGACTGGCATCTTGGATATAAGTATGGCAGCCAGATTGATAAAGACGTTATGAATCCTCTGATGGAGAAAGTGCTGGCAGGCGAGGATGTAAGAAATGCATTGAAAGACGCGTCGAATTCTCTTGATGGAATTTTGAAGCAGTAGTATGAGGAGAGGAGACCTTTTCTTCAAATGAGGGTCTCCTCTTTCTAAATCTATGTTAGATGGTTTCTGTGTTAGATAGTGAAGAAGAGAATGAAGAATAAGAATCAAAAAAAAGCATATTTCTTTCTTGCACCAGCCATGATTATTTTGACAGTATTTGTGTTTGTTCCCTTGGTTGCTGCTTTTATAATTAGTTTTTTGCATATGGATATTTATATGAAGAATATATCATTTGCGGGATTTGGTAATTATTTTAAAATGTTTCATGATTTGAGAGTGTGGAATGCAACAAAAAATTCTATGATTTTCGCACTTCTTGAAATCCCTCTTCAAATGGTTCTAGCTTTGTTTCTGACGATGTTAATGATCAGAAACACAAGAGTACATAAATTTCTGAGAGCATCGTTCTATGTTCCCTATGTCTGTTCCATGACGGCGATTAGTATTGTGTGGTCGATGCTTTTGAATCCGAATTCGGGAATGATTGCCTTTGTCCTAAGAAAGCAGGGCGTAATGATGCCGGATCTTTTGAACAACACGAAGTGGGCCATTGTAGTTGTTGCGATGGTTACTGTTTGGAAGGGGTTTGGTTATACATTAACACTTCTTTCGGCGGCCGCTCTGGATATTCCAAATTCCCTTTATGAAGCCGCAGAACTGGATGGGGCTGGCAATTTTGCTAAATTCATATATGTAACAATTCCAGAGATTAAAAATACAATCAGTTTTTGCCTTGTAACGACATTAATCGCTGCTTTGCAGGCATTTGACCAGATTTATGTTATGACCAAGGGCGGACCGCAGAATAGCACGGAGACGCTGGTGGCTTATATTTATGACAGGGGTTTTCAAACCAATCACGATCTCGGATACGCATCTACCATTTCGGTATATCTGTTTTTTATTATCGCGGTGATCACGTTTGTTATGCGTAGATATACCCTGGGGAAGGGGTCAGAGAAATGAAGACTAAGGGTGAAATTCTGAGAACAATTGAATATGTCATACTTATTGTGGTTGCAGCTATTGCCCTGTTACCTTTATTCTGGCTTTTTGTTTCCTCCTTTAAAACAGATGCAGATGTGATTCGTTTTCCGCCGTCATTTTTCCCAGCCAAATGGGTGTTGGATCAATACCAGTATGTACTGGAAGCGATACCGTTTCTTAGAATGCTCTTGAATACGGTTGTTTTTGCTGGAAGCGTGACATTGATCAGTTTATGCATTGATTCATTGGCAGCATATGCTTTTGCCAGACTTCAATTTAAAGGAAGAAGAGTTATTTTTGCCATCATCCTTGTGACGATGATGGTGCCATTTCAGGTTATTATGACTCCCCTATATATTGAGGAGTTTAAACTGCATATACTCAATACATTTGCCGGATTGATCCTTCCGAGAATAGCAAGTGCATATGGAATTTATATGCTGACTTCTTTTTTTGCGGGAATTCCAAAATCTCTGGAGGAGGCTGCAAGAATTGATGGAATGGGGGATCTGACAATATACGCTCAAATCATTATCCCGTTATCTAAACCAGCGCTGATTAGTTTGGGGATTTTTCATTTCATGAATAACTGGAATGATCTCCTCTATCCTATGATGCTTACCAGTGATGTTAATATGAGGACATTATCCGCAGGTCTGGCGGTGCTGGTGGGAAGTAATTCTATTAAATATGGACCGACACTGGCAGCTACGGCAATGTCGATCACACCATTGCTCATATTATTTGTTTTTGGGCAGAAGTTCTTTATGGAAGGGATTGCGACAACAGGAGTAAAGGAATGAGTAAAACAAGGATTATCGTAGATGGAGAGTTTCGTGGAGGCGAGATCAGCCCGGCGTTGTTTGGATCTTTTGTGGAGCACATGGGAAGAGTCGTATATTCCGGTATATATGAGCCGGAACATCCACTGGCGGATCAAGATGGCTTCAGGACAGATGTGTTGAAGAAAGTTAACGAAATGGGGGTTTCGGTTATTCGCTATCCGGGCGGTAATTTTGTGTCAAATTATAATTGGCTGGATGGAGTGGGACCTAGGAATCAGCGGCCACGAAAAAGAGAAGTGGCATGGAAATCCATCGAGACAAATCAGTTTGGTACAGATGAATTCATGCATTGGATTTCACATACAGGCGCAGAGCCGATTTTTGCAGTGAATCTGGGGACAAAGGGAGTTGAAAATGCGCTTTCCCTGCTGGAATACATGAATCTGCCGACCGGTACTTTTTACAGTGACCTCAGAGCGAAAAATGGACATCCAAAGCCTTATGGGGTAAGAAAGTGGTGCCTTGGCAATGAGATGGATGGAATCTGGCAAATCGGGCATAAGACTGCAGAAGAATATGGAAGATTAGCAGCACAGACAGCCCATGCAATGAAAGCGCTGGATGATTCGATTGAACTCATCGCGTGCGGAAGTTCTTCTACTTCCATGCATACTTATACAGATTGGGAGCGTATTGTCCTGGAAGATACTTATGAATTTGTCGATTATATTGCGCTTCATCAATATTATGGAAACCAGGAGTATGGCAGCGCAGATTTTCTTGCGCAATCGTTGGATCTGGACAATTACATTGAAACGGTTGCCGGAATATGCAGGACAGTAAAGAGTAAAAAGAGGGGCAGAAAGGATATCAAGATTTCAATTGATGAGTGGGGCGTATGGGAAATTCCTGGTGACGATGTAGCCCAGAGTGTTTCTTCCAGAGATTGGCAGGTTGCACCAGCCTTCAGTGAGCAGATATATACGATGGAAGATGCGCTGCTTTTCTCCAGTATGCTGATGTCCATGATGCGTCATGCAGATGTAGTAAAAATCGCATGTCAATCATTGCTTACCAATATCAGTGCGGCAATTATGACGGAGCGGGGGGGAACATCATGGGTACAGCCAATCTTCTACCCATTTTTATATATGTCAAGATATGGGCGGGGCAGGATACTGGAACAGCGTGTTTATGGCGATTGTTATGAGTCGCGGTTTGGTCAGGCATCTGTAATAGATGCTGTTTTAATGGTGAATGAAGAGGCCGGAGAATGTATAAGTTTTTTGGTTAACCGTACCGACCAAATGCAGAATGTTGAAATATCATGTCAGCAATTGCCATTATGCAGGGTGTTGGAACACATTCAGTTGTCACATCCAAATTTAAAACAGACAAATCAGATTGATCATCGGGCAGTCAAGCCCGTCAATGCAGGGAAATTTTCTCTTTCGGGAAATATAATAAAGGGAACAGTAGAACCTTTCTCTTGGAATATGGTGCGTGTGACAGTAGATAAGCGAGGCGAATAAAGATGCTTACATATAATCAGCCATTTATTTTTCAACGGGCAGATCCATATGTGGTGAAGGCAGATGATGGGTATTATTATTTCACAGCATCTGTTCCAGCATATGATGGGATTATTCTGCGGCGGTCGAGGACTTTAGAGGGACTCACTGGGGCACAGGAAATATATGTCTGGCATAGGCATGCGAGTGGACCGCAGAGTATTCATATCTGGGCACCGGAATTACACAAGTTGTTCGGGGGATGGTACATTTATTATGCAGCCGGGGACAAAGATGATATCTGGAATATACGTCCATATGTATTGAGATGCAGAGGGGAAAATCCATATGAGGACACCTGGGAAGAACTGGGGCCGATGAAGGCATGTGAAGAAGATGAATTCTCATTTACACAGTTTTCTTTAGACGCAACAGTATTCGAAAATAATGGAAAGCAATACATGGTGTGGGCAGAGAAGGTCGGCTCTGGGCGTCAGATCTCAAATTTATATATTGCGAAAATGGCTGCACCCGATAGACTTGCTACGCGTCAGGTGCTGTTATCCACGCCAGATTACGAGTGGGAGCGACATGGTTTCTGGGTTAATGAAGGCCCATCTGTTTTAAAGCATGAAGGCCGAATTTATTTAACTTATTCAGCCAGTGATACAGGACCAGCTTACTGTGTTGGAATGTTGTCTGCGGATGAGAAATCAAATCTTCTTGATCCTGGCAGTTGGAAGAAGAACAGAGAACCGGTTCTTGCCAGTTGCCCGAAGTATTCCATTTTTGGCCCGGGACATGATTGCTTTACTGAGGATGAGAGAGGAAATACCATTCTTGTCTATCATGCCAGAACAAAGCCTGAGATAGAGGGGGATCCGCTCTATAATCCAAATCGGCATACGATGCTGATGAAGGTGCGTTGGGACGAGAAAGGAGAGCCGGTTTTTTCTCTTGATGAGAAGGAGGGAAACGGTAAGAAGCCTGATGTTTGAGTAAAATAGGGGGATAGAGATGGAGAGCAGAGAACTTGGTTATGTGAAGCTGGTTTTGGATCGTGAGTATGAACTCTCTAAAGTGGACGACAGAATCTTTGGATCATTTATCGAGCATCTCGGGCGGGCAGTATATGATGGTATTTATCAACCGGGAAATTCTCTGTCAGATGGGATGGGGTTCAGAAGGGATGTCATTGATTTCGTAAAGGATCTGCAAGTTCCGATTATTCGGTATCCGGGTGGAAATTTCGTGTCTGGATTTAGGTGGGAAGATTCTGTTGGACCGCGAAGTCAGCGGCCAGAGCGGCTTGATTTGGCGTGGAGAAGTACAGAATCTAACCAGATTGGGATCAATGAATTCAGCAAATGGGCGATGAAGGTAAAGTCGTCTGTTATGATGACAGTGAATCTTGGAACGAGAGGGATCCAGGATGCGTGTAATCTTCTAGAATATTGTAATCAAGTGTCAGGGACTGAATATTCAGATCTGAGAATTGCTCATGGTGATAGAGATCCTTATGGTATCAAGGTTTGGTGTCTTGGCAATGAGATGGATGGTCCGTGGCAGATAGGGCATAAAACAATGGAGGAATATGGTCGTCTTGCGGCGGAGACAGCGAAAGCGATGAAATTGATTGATCCATCAATTGAACTGGTCTCATGCGGAAGTTCCAATTCAGAGATGCCAACATTCCCACAATGGGAGGCGGTTACGCTGGAACATACTTATGACTATGTTGATTATATTTCTTTGCATAGTTATTATGATAACCGTTCCGAGGATACGCTTGACTACCTGGCTCAGTCGGATGACATGGATAAATTCATCAAGAAGGTCATTGCTACATGCGATTTTGTAAAGGCAAAGAAGAGGGGGGAAAAGAGCATAGATCTGAGCTTTGATGAGTGGAATGTGTGGTTTCACTCCAACGAGAAAGATGAAGCGCTCATGCGGGATCAGCCATGGCAACGTCATCCACCTCTTCTTGAAGATATCTATAATTTTGAGGATGCATTAGTCGTAGGCTTGCTTCTGATTACACTTCTTAAGCACGCGGATCGCGTTAAGATTGCCTGTCTCGCTCAACTTGTCAATGTTATTGCTCCGATTATGACAGAACAACATGGTGGCAGGGCGTGGAGACAAACGATCTATTGGCCGTTTATGCATGCATCAAAATATGGTCGAGGTGTGGTGATAATGCCTTCAGTTCATGGCACAAGACATGAGACAAGTGGGCATGGAGAGGTTACGGATGTAGAGTCAGTCAGTGTATTTAATGAAGATAAGAGGGAATTGACTATTTTTGCGGTAAATCGGACGTTGACAAAAAACATAGATTTTTATGCAGATATTCGAAGCTTTGGGGATTGTCATGTGCTGGAACAGATTATTCTGGAGAATGATGATCTTCATGCCTGTAATAGTTCCGTGGAAGAAAAGGTTGTACCGAAACGCTCAGACGATTTATCAAGTGATAATGGCATGTTGCATACGATTCTTCATCCGGCATCATGGAATGTGCTTCGAATCGGGGTGAACGGCAGGAAAATGTAACCATAAATATCAGGATTGCCGTATATAGAAGCAGATAGTATAATTGGTTAAACGTTATACGTATATAAGATATTGAAGATACAATTGGTATATTAATGCTTTTATTTTAAAGCGGGAATTTTAAAATCGAATGATAGGTTATGAATGGAAACTAACTTGGAGATAATCAATGGCTACAATCAGAGAAATTGCGGAAAAAAGCGGAGTCTCAATAGCGACAGTTTCCAATATTATGAATAATAAGGGAAAAGCAAGTCCTGAGACGATAAATCGTGTCCGCAAGGTGATTGAGGAAATGCATTATGTTCCCAATGTGGTTGCCCAGAATTTGAAGCTGAAGAGATCTACAAGTATTGGTGTCATAGTGGAGGATATGACAATATTCTCTGTGCCCGATGTGCTTGATGGGATTACGGATTATTGTGATCAACTTGGATATCAGGTTTTCCTGGTGAATCTCCGATTGTTTAAAAATTATAACGATACATATTACAGTGAGAATTTCTATTTTGAGAAAGTACATCAGGAGATACAGAAACTGAAGAATCTTCAGGTGGATGGAATTATTTATGTTTGCGCTCACGAGAGACAGATAGAGGTATTTCCGGATGATTTGAATCTTCCAGCGGTTATGGCTTATGGATATTCAGGAAAAGAAAATATCCCATCAATCGTTGTGAACGATAAGAATGGGATGGGACAAATTACAGAGTATGTATTGAAGGCTGGACATCGTAAGATTGGGCTTATAACAGGAAAACGTGACTCAATGCATGCGCAGGCCAGACTTATAGGTTTTCAGGAGACTCTTTTTCATTATGGGGGGGAAATGGACCTGGAAATGATTCAGATTGGGGATTGGGAGAGGAAAAGTGGGTATACTTTGGCTGAGCGTCTGTTGAAACAGGGGGCAACAGCAATCATGTGTATGAATGATTTGATGGCAGGCGGAGTGTACGATCGGCTGGAAGAACGGGGGTTGATACCAGGAAAAGATATTGCTGTAACCGGTTATGATGACAGGCAGCTTGCGACATATTATCGACCGTCTTTGAGCACAGTTCAGCTTCCCTTGCACGATATAGGGTGTGCAGCAGCTAAAGTTTTGCTGGAAATGTTGGAAGCGGATTCGAAAAGCAGAAAAAAAGGGGGGGTTTTGCACGGGCAAATAACGGATGCGATTGTAGAAGTGCCATGTAAGCTTGAAATAAGAGAGTCAATCAGCAGGATAGGGTAATTATAAATGATCTATAATTTACGGTATTGGTTTAAGCGTTGACATCTTGAATAGAGATGTTTCAGGGATCTTCAGAAGACGGTGTGCGAAAGGCGAGCCCTAAAACAGCCTCACAGTCTCAGACTGAGAATTTTAGCTTTTGAAGATCCGCTTGTTCGTGGACATGGAATCTCAAAAAAAGATATTTCTGTGCTGGTTGATGATATGATTGTTAATACCAGTAGATATCTTCCAGAGTGTTGGAACTGAAGTTGTACTAGAGGATGAAGCAGTGCCGCCGGAAAACACAAAAAAATTAGCAGCAGCCTTAAAGGCTCAGGGGATTGCTTACGAGGCGCATATTTATCCGGGAGTGCCCCATGGTGTCGGAACAGCAAAAGGCTTGTCTGCAGAGGGCTGGATCGATCAGGCGGTAGAGTTCTGGCTGCCAGATGGACAATAAGATGTAAGGAATATTGTCGGAAGCAAAGAGATCCATAGAAGGATTGCGACTGTTGAACGAACCTCCAATTGTTAGAGCAAAATTCTAATGATTGGAGGTTACTTTTTGTGGCAGAATTTCGGGAGTTACTTTGCGTGTCTTTCAGCCCATATTGTATGCGTGAGCTAAAGAATTGCTACATAGAGCCATAGGATTGTCATATTAATGATAAAAAACGTGTGATAGCATCAGATTATAAACAAAATTGATTTTTTCTAGAAAAATCAAAGGGAAAGAGGGACATCATATACAAGAGGAGGGATAATATGAGGAGAAAAATTGTTGCATATGTCTTAACTGCGGCATTGTCAGTCGGATTACTGGCAGGATGCGGTTCTTCCGGGAAGGGGAATAAAGCGGATAATTCATCCGCGGGCAAGGGAGAAAAAACAAAAGTAGTCTTCCAAACATGGAATCCGGGAGAATCGGAATGGGCGCATCTTGCTGAGGAGTTTAAAAAAGACAATCCGGATATTGACCTGGAATACCGCTTTGTACCGGATTCGGATCATTATGAGAAATTAAAGGTTGATCTCGCCGCGGGAGACGCGGCAGATGTGTATGGGATGCAATTAGGAGCTAATTACAGCGCGTTCAGAGATTTTGAAGCTGATCTTACTCCCTATGTACAAGCTCAATACGGTGATAAGTGGGCAGATCAGTACAACAGCTATGCGCTCTCGATGCTGAAAACAGATAAGGGGGGCTATTATGCTCTTCCCCTTGGGCTTACCTATGCGGGCTTTGCCTGGTCCAATGATAAAATACTCAAAAAACATAATTTGAACGTCTCGGAAAATGAGAAACTGGAGGACTTAAAGAAGTTATGTAAGACCCTTCGTGAGAAAGGAGAGTATCCTCTTGCAATCGGAGCGAAGGATTCGTGGGTCAATATTGATACCTGGATGAATATTGCGAATGACATCAATTCTGAAAAGCTGTATTCAGCTTTAGATGGCAAGACTTCATTTGAGGACCCGGATCTCGTTCGAGCCTTTCAGATCTGGCAGGAATGCTTTTCTGACGGAGTCTTTCAGGATGGCGCAACCGGTGTTGGAATGTACACGGATACAACCAATCCATTTGAAACAGAGGGAACGATTTCCATGTGCTTGAATGGATCCTGGGAATGCGGGGTATTCCTGAAAACGGATGAGCAGACACATAAGGAGTGGAATGGAGAGGGGGCTCACCATACGGCTTTCCTGATCGATTGGAATAATGATGGTAAGGCTGCCCCCGTTCAACAGACAGTGGATGTTGCGCTGTGTATGAACAAGAACACCAAGAACCCGGACGCTGCTTACAGGGTGATTGACTGGATGCTTCATCGGGGACAGGATATTCTTGTCAATCAGCTGCTGCAGTACTGCCCATCCAGAACAGACTTGAAGCTGGATGTTCAGGGTTTATCGGAAAATGGAAAGGAATGTCTGAATTTCATTATGAAGCAGGCATCAGATCACATCGGAGGATATCGTGAAATGAGTAATGTCGATCTGAAGCAGGCGCTTGCAGATGAACTTACTAATCTGGCCCTCGGAGATACAACACCCCAAAAAGCGGCGGCGAAAATTCAGCAGACATCAGAATCAACCCGGTAGTTAAGAGCTGAATTTGTCAATCTGTAAATTGGATGAGCAGAAGGAGTGAGGGGGACTACAGGTCAGAAATGTAGTCACCCCTCTTCTTACATCTGGCATGTGTTTTTGGAAGGGTAATCTTATGAGCAGGAGCAAAAAAGAGAGTAGGATGGGATACCTGTTCATCGCGCCGGTGGCAATTTTATTTGCTGTATTTATTGTATATCCTATTGTCTATAACGTCGCGATCAGTTTCTATGAGTGGAATGGGATTGAGGTCAATCGAACCTTTTGCGGCATTCAAAATTATGTTCGTCTCTTTCATGACCCGATTATGATGAGGTCCATGATTAACTTCGTCCTGATTGCGGTTTTTACGACCTTGATCCAGGCATTTCTTGGGATCATCTTCGCTTCTTTTTTTATCAGAAAGATCCCATTTTCTAAGGCCTACAGGATCTTATTCTATCTTCCGGTTATTGCGACGCCAACGATTGTCGGAGATCTGTTTTCTAAGATTTTCGAGACGAATCGAGGAAATTTAAATGTATTTCTCCATGCGATTCATATGGATTTTTTGTGCCAGCAGTGGCTTGCCAGCAGTAAGACAGCAATGTTGTGTATTATTTTTGTAAATATCTGGCAATGGACCGGTTACAGTATGTTGATGTACTACGCCAATATGCTGACGATTCCACAGGATTTGTACGAATCAGCAGAGTTGGATGGGGCTAATTCTGTGCAGCGCTTTTTGCATATTACATTTCCCATGCTTCGGCGGACCCATTCGACATTGGTTATTCTTGGTGTTCTTGGGGCATTGAAATGTTTTGACCTTCCCTATGTATTAACGCGCGGAGGCCCGGCGCATGCGACGGAGACCTTTTCTACGTATCTGTATACGCAGTCCTTCAATCACTTCCGGCAGGGAATGGCTTCGGCGATTGCAGTGGTCATGCTGATCATCGCTTTGATTGTAACATTTATCCAACTGCGGATTTATATCAGACAGGATAAGGAGGCGCAAGGATGAGAAATTCAAAGAAGTATACAGTGATCTCAGAGATCCTGTGCCTGTTTTTCCTTCTACTTTTCGTATACCCACTCGTGTTGATGATCGGTAAAGCTTTTGATAATGGAGGAATCGGAAATTTTGTAAGAGTTTTTCGCTTTTTTGATTTGTGGAAAAATCTGCGGACGAGCATTCTGACGGTAGGGGGAACTTTACTGATTGTGGGTTTCTGTACCTCGTTGGCGGCTTTCTCTTTTTCAAAGCTGCGCTTTCGGGGAAAGAACATTTTGTACTATGTTTTTTTGACCGGATTGATGATACCGGCTTCCTCTCTGATTTTCCCCTTATATCAGATTGTGCGGCTGTTTCATTTTAATAACACGCCCCTGGCATTGATCTTTCCTTATGCGGCCTTGAATTGTTGTTTTAACCTGCTGATTCTCAAAAACTACTATGATACACTTCCGAGTGAACTGATGGATGCGGGACGGATTGATGGGGCAAATACCTGGCAGATTTTTTGCCTGGTGATGCAGCCAATTGCCCGACCCGGGTTGGTATTCGTCCTGATTCAGACCTTCCTTAGCGCATGGAATGAGCTTCAGATGGGCATGATCTTTATTACAGATAATGATATACAGCCTCTGTCAGTGATTCCGCTTCGATTCCTGGAGACGCGATCGCCCGGATTTACAAGTAATGTTCTCTATGCGGCATTGGTTATCTGTCTGGTACCGATTGGCATTTTCTATGTATTCGCTTCGCGTAAGCTGGTATCGGGGTTGTCAGCCGGTGCGGTGAAGGGATAAAAAGAGAACAAGAGGGAAATAATAAGCCATTGTAACTTGTTGTGCGGTTGATATGGGAGGAAGCGTTTTCCGCTTCAGATATCATTGTTCAGAGAAGAAAAAGGAAAAGAAAAAAGCAAAAGACATCAAACCAGTATTGCTTCCCGCGTGAGTATTGCCAATGGGATTACCTTTTTGGCCGCCTTTATTGCTGTGCTTACGATTTTGCTGGTGTGTGAGGGGATTTTTCTCTTCCACAAAAGTGATGAGAGTATGCGTGTTCTTTCCAACAGTACCATGAATCTTCTTGATAATACTTTGCGCGATATGGGAAGGGTGTCTCTGATCTGCTTTTCAGATGATCGAACACAGAGAATCGTGCATTCCTATCGAAATGAAGGAATTCGAGAGCAAATCGATGACACGAAGTATCTTGATCATTTGTATACATCTATGGTCGAAATACGGGGGGATATCCAGGGGATTACAATTACAGATAATGATGGAATCATTTTTCACAAGGATCCTGCTTCATCCATTCGGTCTGGGGGCTATGGTGAGAGCTTTATCCAAAAACTGGATGAAGTGGGAAAGCAGAAAGGGACTGTATCCGGTTGCAATATTTTTGTGGGGAATCTAAGAGACTATTTCGCGTATCGGTCCTCAAATTGGGATGATATATATCATATGAGTTTCCTGTATCTGACAAGGACTGTGTATCGTTTTTCTCCATACCAGGAAATCGGACACATTGTTTTAAATGCGCGTGTTTCGCATATTCAGGAGGTGATTTATCAGAGCCTGGAGGAGACCCTGGAGCAGGGCGCATTGTATACGTATTATTCGTATGACGGAACGGTGATATGCTCATCAGACGCAGGCTTGATTGGCACAAAGGTTTCAGTGGAAGATCAGGGAAAGGAGGGAAGCCTTCGCTTGTGGAACGCTTCTGTTGTCAAGCGCAAAGGGACATTATACATGTGCACACTGGCGAAGTCTGAGTTCAGTAACTGCTCATTTGAGTTGCTTGTGCCGGTTTCTTCCATTGCGAGGAACTTGTTGCCAACTTTTTTGATCAGTATCGGGACAGGGCTCTTATTGATGGTAACAACAATTTTGCTGAGTACCTATGTGACTAAGAAACGGTTGCGGGAATTAAAAGAGCTGTCAGTGGATTTGGGGAAGTTTCATCGGAAGGATCTGGCAAGACGTTACATTGTTGAGAATAACGATGAGGTGGGGCAGGTCAAAAGAGCGATTAACTCAATGCTGTGTGTCATTGATGATCTCGTCAAGTCAGAATATGAACATAAAATCAAATTGCAGCAGAATCAGATTTTTGAGCAGGACCTGGCGATGCGATATCTTAAGAACCAGATTAACCCGCATTTTCTTTACAATACGCTGGAGACCATTCGAATTACTGCGGCGTTAAATCATGATAAGGTGACGGCAAATATGTTAATGCAGCTGGTTACCTTTTATCGGCGGGGATCAAGGGCAGAAAGCGCACTTGTTCCTCTCGAGGATGAGTTTGTGACACTCAAGGCATATCTGAACCTGATGCACTATCGCTATGAGGGCCTTCATTATGAGTTTCAGATTGAAAAATCCTTGAACAAGGTTGAGATTCCGAATTTTATTCTCCAGCCGCTTGTGGAAAACAGCTTGTTTCATGGCTTTAAGAATCGCGGCTACCAGGGGAATATTACCATTAAGGCGAATCAAAAGGATGGATACATTTTTATCTACATTATTGACGATGGTATGGGGATGAGTGAGGAGTGTATTCGGGAATTGAATCAAACGGACGGCACCTTCGATGCGAACATACAGAGGGAAAGATCAGGCAGGCATATTGGGATCCAAAATGTGAAGGCAAGATTTCATATTTTTTATGGAGAGAAGGGAGGAATACACTTTGAAAACAATGCCTTGGGAGGGTGCACAGTTATCATAAAAATGCTGCCGGAAATAGTGGAGACAGATGGCTTGAAAAGCGGAGGAAAATGACTATGAAGAAAATGAGCCTGGATGTATATCGCGATAAGGTGATGGGATGTTGGGCGGGAAAAAATATCGGAGGAATCCTGGGCGCGCCCTTTGAATCGATTCGAAAGGTTGTTAAGGTTGATTTTTATCAACAGGACCTCTCTATGGGTCCTCCAGCCAATGATGATCTGGATTTACAGATCATTTCCCTGGCAGCGTTTGAACGATATGGACGCAACCTGACGGCATCGATACTCGGTGATTACTGGCTGTCCTATATGATCCCCAATTGGGTTGAATACGGGACGGGCAAGGCAAATCTGAGAGAAGGATTTCAGCCGCCGATATCAGGGTATCTGGATAACACATATAAGGACAGCAATGGATGTTGGATCCGCTCGGAAATATGGGCCTGCCTGGCTCCCGGGCACCCGGAAATCGCAACTCGGTTTGCCTATGAGGATGCGATTGTAGACCATGCGGATGAGGGAATGTATGGGGAAGTTTTCATGGCTGCGCTGGAGAGCGCGGCTTTCGTGGAGAGTAATAAGTTTGATTTAATTGAAATAGCGCTGTCTTACATCCCGGAGACGACACTTTTGTATCAATCCATTCGAACCGCCTTAAGGTGCTGGACAGATCATGTGCCTTTTCAAGATGTGCGAAAGATCATCCATAACACCGCACCGGGGACCTTTGGAATTCAAACAATCAAACTTTCGGAAATTTCCGGGGAAGACAACGAGGGGATGGAGATCGGAGCACCGGGTTTGGACTGCCCGGAAAATATCGGATATGTGATTGCGGCATGGCTGTATGGAGAGGATGATTTTGGGAAGAGCCTCTGCATGGCAAATTCGTTTGGCGAGGACACAGATTGTACCTGCGGAAGCTTAGGCGCTGTGATGGGGATTATCACCGGGGCCAGGAATCTTCCGAAAAAGTGGACAGATCCGGTGAATGATCGGATTTCCACAATGTGCATTGACCTGACAAGCCATGGTATCTGGGTGCCCGATACTGTTACACAGCTCACGGAGCGTGTCATACGGGACGCGTTCATGATGTTGGGAAATGAGTACTATGACATTCTTGCGCCGGAGGGGGCGGTCGTATATTGTCAGGATTCAAAAGTTCTCTACTGTGAGAAGGCGGGCGAATATCTGAGATATATTAATGGAAACGGGAAGACAGAGAAATTGCCAATGAGGGAATTATGCGCGCTCTCTCCGTTCTGTGTGAGATATTATTATCCGTCGTTTGCCGTAATCTTAGATTATGATGGGTCTGTCAGCTATCATTATGGGCAGTTGAAGCGGATCAAGGTAAGGATCAGGAATTCGGAGCGGATGCACCAGCAGCAGTGGGTTAAAATAACGATTTACTTACCGGAAGGCGCGAAGTCGGTTGGCGGCAACAGCGTTGAACTTCCGCTGAACAACAATTATTTATCAGAGGCAAATGCTGAGTTTTATATTAATACGGATGAATATCAAGCCGGACGGCTGGAAGGAGTGATTGATGTCTCTTTGGTGGGGAGACATTCTTCCGGCAGCATGAAATTTGTATTGGTAAGGGAGTCCTGTCATCCGGTTCTTGAGGAGAGATCGTGAAATATCAGGTTTTGTTGGTAGATGATGAGCGGATCATTCTGGAAGGCTTTCGAAAACTTTTTGATTGGGAGAAGTATCATTGTGAGATTTCAGGGACAGCAATGGACGGTGATGAAGCAGTGATTATGGCTGACGATATAGGCCCGGACATTGTAGTCATTGATATCAATCTCCCAATCTGTTCGGGCCTGGAGGCTTTTCAACGGATGAAAGAGAAGAATCCGTCTGTGCATGGCATTATTGTCTCAGGCTATGACGATTTTACCTACTGTCAAAGTGCTTTGCGAATGTCTTTGGACGACTATATTCTGAAGCCGGTTGACTATGAAGTCTTTGGAAAGGTGATTCAGAAGACCATTGAGCGGATTGATCAGGAGAGAGCAGGGGAGTTCTTTCATTCAGAGGAGGAAGATCAGGGAACCGTACAGAACATGCTCCGGTGGATTCATGAGCATTATATGGATGATATCAGCCTGGAGATTTTATCCAGGCAATTTCATTTGAACGAATCATACATAAGTCAGCTCATTAAGCATAAAACCGGAAAGAATTACTCCGCCTACCTGGCAAAGATACGGTTTGAAAAAGCAAGAACAATGCTTCGCATGAGTGACAAGAGTATTAGTGAGATTGCGGAGAAGGTAGGGTATAGTGATTACCGTGCTTTTACGAGAGCATATAAGGCTTATATGGGGGTTCTTCCGTCCCATGATCGGGGATTCAAGTAAAAACGATAGATTCTCTGTTGGAGATTGCTATTAGCGCGATTTTGAAGAGTCATATCGTTTGCGAAGGGTGCCTGCTTTAAGCGAAATCAACAAAAATATAACAGAAAAATCTCACATATAGACGAAAAAGTGGTCATACTATTGAAATAAACGAGAGGAAAGCATATATATAAATCAGAGGTTACACGAGTAACCTTGAGAATATCCAGAAAACTCGTGAGGGAGTCTGTTAAGGGAAGGTTTATTTGATGGATCGTAAAGCTCGTGTGACAAGGAAGGATGTGGCCCAAAAGGCAGGTGTATCCGTAGCTACAGTATCCTATGTTTTGAATCATACAAAGACGGTATCTGAGGAGGTAGAGGCGCGTGTGAAGGAGGCTGCAAGGGAATTGCGGTATCAGCCGAATCTGATTGCAAGAAGTTTAATTACGAAACGATCTATGCATGTCGCCATTTTGGTCGATAATCTCAACAACCCTTACTATATCAAATTGCTGGAGGGCGCACAAAAACTTGCAGCAAAAAAGGGATATATCGTAGCGTTAATGCTTCAGGATCACTTAAATTCAGAGAATTTGGACCAGTTGGTATCCAGACAGATTGATGGTCTCGTTGTTACAACACAGAAGTGGAAAGGGATCTATGAGAGAATCGGTTCTTTGATTCCTTGTATTGGGCCTCAGGATTATTCGAACAAATTATTGATTGACTACAGGCACGCAATGTTTGAAGCGGTGAAAACCATAAAGCGTTATGGTCATAGAAGGGTCGCCGCGATTTGTGGATTAGAGCAGGGGACGGATGATCCGAGAATCTGTAATCTGAGAGAAGCTCTTGAAAATGAGGGAATGGAGGTGGATCAGGAACTTTTTATTTGGGGAGATAAAGACAGCGAAACGACAGTGACTAAGGGATATCAGGCGATGGATCAATTATTGAAGAGAGGAAGAGAGTTTACAGCGGTTTTCGCGATGAATGATCTGATGGCCATTGGAGCAATGCGCTGTCTTCGAGAGCATAAGCTTCGGATTCCGGAAGATATTTCCCTGTGGGGCTGTGACAATGATGATCGCGATGAAGATCTTCAAATCCCATTGTCCAGTATCGATGTTGCTCCAAAGAGCATTGGGGAGGAGTTGATGCGTATGTTGCTGGCTGAGATTGAGGGAAGTCAGGTGACAGAAAAGACGATACGGGGAGTTTTTGTCGAGAGAAAAAGTATTGGGGTGTGCAAGCATTGATATTAATGTGACTGCAAGGAGATTACAGTCATATTTAATATAAGCAGCAATATGTTTTTATGAGGAGGTAAGACATGAAAAAACGAGGAATTGCGCTGGCAATGTCTGGTCTGATGGTGGTGTCTTTGCTATCCGCATGTGGGAAGACAAATTCCACATCAACAGACTCCAAGAACAAGGGAGAAGCAACGAACAAAACAATTACAGTGAGTGTTCAGACAGGTGTCGGCGTACAGGAAAGCTGGGAAGCCGTTGCCAAAGCATATGAACAGAAGCATTCAGATGTAAAGATCGATATTGATCTGAAGGCTCAGGAAGGTTATGACCAGTGGGTACAGACAACATTCAAGACAGAGAACCCGAAAGCTGATATTGTAAACATTAACCTTGCGGGTAACACGAAAAACGGGAAGTCGATTAACTATAAGGATTATATTGACAATGACAGTCCGTATTCTGATGGGACCTGGGGCCAACAGTTTGATGTCAGTCAACAGCGGATCGATGGCGCGAACGGATCTTTTGACGCGTTAAGTCTGGAGTCTGTCCAGGTCCTCTGGATGTACAATCAGGATATTTTTGACAAAGTGGGAGTTCAGCCGCCGAAGACCTGGGATGAGTTTATTGATGTTTGCAACAAGATATCTGCAGCCGGATATCAGCCGATCGCGGCTGCGGGAAATTATGACAGCTTTTATTCGGGCCAGATGGGATGGCTGTCTCAGATCTATGCGGATCAGACAACAAGATCTATGGTAGAGAAAAATCGCGCCCAAAATGGGGATTTTGATTTTAATGCCGATGTGGATGGCAAATGGAAATTGGATTTGAACGACCCGTGGAATGATGATCCTGGAAAGGTGAGCCAGAATCCGGTAAGAGCCTTTGCTAATGTCAAAAATGGCATTTACCGAGGTGATACTGACGCGATGAAAGCGGTTTGGACTAATTTTTCCAAAGTTTTCCCTAAGTTTGCGGGTGAAGACTCTTTCTTTGGAACGGATACAAATGGGGCAAAAACACTTTTTTATCAAGGAAAGGCGGCAATGACGGTTGACGGTGGCTGGGGAATCGTCACTTTCATGAAAGATATGAAGGCATTGGAGTCCGGAACAGAAATTAAGAATACCAATGGTGAAGCGATTCAAAATGTGAAGAAATTCACGCTGGGAACATTCAATATGCCATCTATGCAGGGAAATGGGTTTGAGGCGCCGGCCAGAACGATTGAAGTATCCAATGGTTTTCTTGGATGTATTTCAAAGGATCAGGTGCATAACGATTTGGTTATTGATTTTCTGATGTACTACAGCTCAAAGGAGGGGAAGACTGTTGCCACAAACGCCTTGCTTGAGGCGGGAGGAACCATCAATGGTCCCAGCCTGGTATATGGTGTGACCTACCCGGATGAAGTGAAGCATGCATTTGAGCAGTGCAAGTTTATAGGAAACTGTCAGAAAGATTTCAATAACTTGCTTGCAAGGGGAATCGGTGAGAGCGCAGAGACTTTCCGCGATTTTTATCAGTATTCATACGACTATCTGACAGGTAAGATCAGTGTCGACGACTGGGCAAAAAGTCACCAGAAGAATATCGAGTCTCACTTGACCAGTGCAATGGAGGAGAAGGGCGTTGGTGAGAGTGATCTTGCGAATCCACAGAATGAGCCTTCAAGTGCCAAGGCAAAAGCAAAGTAGGAATAAGCTACGGTAAACAGGGATGTGGAGTATTTTGATAGGAGGGGCTTATGTAGGCGCATGCAGGTGCTACAAGAGCACCCTCCTATACTTTATGGCTCTATGTGATACACACGTGTTCTTGACGATGGCGAGGGGGATTTAAGACATGTTTTTCAAGGGAAGGATGAGAAAAATACTTTTGCTGATATGCAGTGTTCTCGTGCTGACTTCAATTGTCTTGTTGACCTGTCTTCGTGGGGAAATGCAGGGAATTTCAGATACGAAGTTGTCGACAGGGACGATCAACAGTTGTTTGGCATATGATTCTGAGAGCAAAATTATAGTCGTTGGAACAAACTCTACAAATGAACTGATTGCCTATCAAGAAGGGCGGGAAATCTGGAGAGCAAGCGCTAAGGGGGCTTACAGCAATATTGTTATTAATCATAAGAAGGGAATCGTCTGTGCGGGAAATCAGGACTATCGGGTCTATTTGTATGACCTGAAGTCAGGGAAGAAATTGCGGGAAATAGATACGACGCACAGAGTTGTGGCCGTGGATTTCAACACTGCGGGGGATCGAATTGCCGTTGCGACTTTGACAGGAACCAGCAGCGCCAGTGCGATGGTTTTTGATCTCGATGGGAGCGAACTTCTCTCGTTGAGCTTAAAGGTAAAGGTGGCAGGTATCCTTTTTACCGGCGATCAAAGTTTTGCAATCGGAAATAATCGTGGCGAGCTGATTCGTTTTAACTTATCAGGACAAGAGTTAGGAAAATATAAGACGAATTACTCGGTGCTGCAAATGAATCATACAAGTAAAGGGGGAATCGCAGTTTGCAAGGATGGTTCTTACTATTTGTTTGACCAGGATTTGAATATATTGAGGTCTGGTAGGATTGAAAACGATATTCATGCCGTGATATCCAGTGTGGGATGTGATGAGAAGAACGAGGGAATTGTCGTAGGTACAGAAGAGGGATATATCTTTGCCCAGGATCAGAGTGGCAGGCAAATAGCGGAATTGAAGGTAGAAGGCGCAGTGAGATCTTTTGCGACAGATGGAGATAAAGTGATTTTTACAGGAGATGAAGATCACATAAGAGAGGTTGAGCTTAAAAATTTAACTGCACTGGAATTGAAAAAATCACTTTTCATATTTGCCAGAATCATGTTGGTTGTCAGCCTGCTTTTTATGACGATTCTCATGCTTACTATGTTCCCGCAGAGTGGAAAGTTTCTTAAAAAATGCTGCAGGGATATTTGGAAGGCCAGAATGGCATATTTTCTTCTCCTTCCAGGATTGATTTTGATATGGATTTTTAATTATCAGGGGATTTTTACGGCCTTTATTCGATCATTTACAAACTGGTCCAGCCAGAATAGCACACTGGCTCAAATTCAGTTCGTGGGATTTGACAATTTTCGGAGAATGATCACAGAGGGATATTTTTTAATTGGAGTTAGAAATTTACTGATTCTTGTTTTGACAGGAGCGATTAAGATTTTGACAGTTCCCCTTCTCTGTGCATGGCTCTGCTATTCAGCCTCCGGGACAAAGAGGAAATATGTTCATCGTTTCCTTTTTGTTCTGCCAATTGTTGTCCCAAGTGTGATTAACGCTATGATCTGGCTCAAAATATATGATCCTAATATTGGATTGATCAATGAATTCCTGAGAACGATCGGTTTGGGCAATCTTGCGAGAGTCTGGTTGGGGGATGCTGGAACTGCGATTTGGGCAATTGTATTTATGGGTTTCCCGTTCGTCAACGCAATGGCATTTTTGGTTTACTATGGAGGCTTACTTGCGATAGGACATGATGTAGAGGAATCGGCGCTGGTTGATGGGGCAAATCGCTGGAATATCTTTTGCAGGATTCAATTGCCGCTTTTAAAGCCGCAATTTCGCATCATGTTGATTTTGACATTGATTGGCACCATGCAGAATTTCAACGAAATATATGTCCTGACGCAGGGAGGACCCGGAACATCGACCTATGTGCCTGCCCTGGAACTCTATTTCAATGTAGCCCAGTTTGGGAGATATGGTTATGCATGCGCACTCGGTGTGGTTCTTTTCCTTATGACTTTAACAATTACTTTGATCAACCTCTATTTTACAAGGGAGAGACAAAAGTAATCATCGGATCGTTATAAAGGGAGGAGAGAACATATGAAAGCAATAGCTGTGAGACGGTATCGGAGCAGAAGGGTTAAGGAGAGACGGTTTCAGATTATTCTTGAACTGGTAATGTGTCTAATTACATTTCTGGCCTTTGTACCGATTATTGTGATGCTGATGACATCATTTAAATCAAATGTGGAGATCTATAATGATTTCTTTGCCCTGCCAAAAACATTGCAATGGGAGAATTATCAAAATGCTTTTGACGTCCTGGCGACGAATATGGGAGGTACATTGACCGTAGTTGCCATAGCGGTCCTCTTTACGCTGGCATTGGCAGCAGTGGGAGGCTACGTATTTGCAACAATGGATTTTCCCGGGAAGGGCGTTCTCTTCTTCCTGTTTTTGGCATTGATGATGATTCCGGGATCACTTTATCTGACGCCAAACTATATGTTGATTCAGAAGTATCACCTTTTCAATACCTGGGGAGCTCTGATACTGCCCTGGATTTCCGGGGGACAGGTCTTGGGAATCGTACTCTGCCGAAATGCAATGGAACAAATCCCCAGGGATCTGTTCGAGGCAGCTAAGATGGAGGGATGTGGTCCGATTCGCTGTCTGATATATATTGCCTTGCCGCTTGCGAAACCGATATTGTCCACCGTTGCGATTATGCAGCTCGTGTCCTACTATAACGATTTCATCTGGCCAATGATGGTGATTGAATCCAATCGAAAGCAGATGATTACTGTTGCGGTTCGAATTTTCACAAGCGCGCAGGGGACAGTCAATATTGGAGCTATGTTTGCGGGTTATGTAATTGCGACCTTGCCGATCTTTATTCTCTTTATGTTTACTTCCCGATTATATATGGAAGGACTGACTGCGGGTGCTGTCAAAGGTTAGGAGGAGATGTATGAAGATTGATCGAATGATGACAAACCATATCACAGAACCAATCGGTTTTGAATTAGAACATCCGACATTCACCTGGGTGGCCAGGGGGGCAAGAGGAATCAGGCGCGTTGCCTGTCGTATCCAGATTGCGAAAGATCAGAAAATGAAAGAAATTCTGTTTGACAGCGGAAAGCAGGAGAATATCTCGCCCTTAGGATATTGCCCGGATTTTCAGCCGGACTGGGCGACACGTTACTGGTGGAAGGTGACGGAGTGGGACGATACGGGAGATATGGGGAGCGGGATTTCCTGGTTTGAGACAGCTGAAGAATCCCTGCGGGGTATCTGGGTCGGATCAGAGGATTTTCAGAATGCATGCTTTATAAAGAAGTTTAATTTTTCCGGGAAGCCGGTATCGGCAAGACTTTATATTACCGGATTGGGACTTTTTGAGGCCTGCCTGAATGGCCAGAAAGTAGGCGATGAGTATCTGTTGCCGCTTTACAATGACTATAATCACTGGATTCAGATGATTACCTTCGATGTGACAAATTATTTGCGGCAGGGGGAGAATGTTCTTAGTGTGTTCCTGGGGAACGGATGGTACATGGGGCGATTTGGATTTGTTGATCATCTGAAGTATTTGTATGGTGACAAACAGATGCTCTGTTTTGATCTTCTGATCCAAACAGAGGATAGAGAGTATCGGATCAGTTCTGATGGAAACATGACTTGCTGCGAATCCCCTTTTGTTAAGAACAGTATTTATAATGGTGAAATTTATGACAGCAGAAAAGAAATTGGGCAAATCACTTATTTAGAAGGAGGAGAAGAGGGGACTTTGAAAAAAGTACGGGCTTATCAGGGATTTACGGATTTGGTTCGCCCAAGATTGAGTCCTTATCTTCGTATCAAGCGCAGAATAGAACCGGTGGAAATCATTGATACCCCTGCTGGAGAGACGGTCTTGGATTTTGGGCAGGAGTTGGTTGGACTTCTGGAATTTCACTGCAGAGAAAAGAAAGGGCAGGAAATATTTCTTCAGTGTGGAGAGATTCTGCAAGAGGGAAACTTCTATAATGAAAATTTGAGAACGGCCAGGGAGGAACTGCGTTATATCGCGGATGGAAGAGAGAAAATCTATCGTACACATTTTACGTTCTATGGATTTCGCTATTTAAAGGTATCCGGTGTAAGCGAGGTTCGATTAGAAGATTTTGCGGCCTATGTACTCACCTCAAGCATGGAAGACCTCGGGGAAATCAAAACGGATCATATTAAGATCAATCGGTTGATCCAAAACGCGAAATGGGGACAGATGGGGAATTTCCTTGATGTGCCGACTGACTGCCCCCAGCGTGATGAGCGAATGGGTTGGACTGGTGACGCGCAGGTTTTTTGTGGGACAGCCTGTTTTAATAGCTATGCAGCTGCCTTTTATCGCAAATATATGAGGGATATGCTTTATGAGCAGAGGGAATCGTGGCATGAAGGGGAAGTTCCTTTTGTTGTTCCGGATGTCCTAGGACAGATCAATCGACTCTTAGCCTCTGAAGGAAAAGAAGCTGTCCAAGGGACAACAGCTGGTTCCACAGCGTGGGGAGATGCGGCTGCTGTGATACCATGGACCCTGTACGAATTCTATGGCGATCAGGGATTACTGAGGGAGCAGTATCCGAGTATGGTCGGTTGGATTGAGTGGTTGCATCATATTGACGAGGGAAAATGTGGCGGATCACATCTACTCAATTCGGAATTTAGCTTTGGAGATTGGCTGGCTTTGGATAACTATCATCAAGGCTCTAGTTTTGGAGGGACAGATACGACATATATATCTTCCGCTTACTACTTTTATTCAACTTCCCTTACAGCGAAAGCTGCCGGCGTATTGAGTTATGAGGAGGATGCGCGTCAGTATCAGTCAAGAGCGGAGGAAATAAAAAAGGCGATACAAGCCGAGTTTTTTACAAGGACAGGAAGATGTGCCTGTGATACACAAACGGCATTAGTTCTGGCCCTCCACTTTGATTTAGTGCCAGAAGAGCATCGGCAACGCGCAATAGAGGACTTGGAGAGAAAGATCATAGATGAGGATGTGCATCTGACAACTGGATTTGTCGGGACAGCATATCTGTGCAAAACGTTATCTGAAAGTGGATTGGACGACTTGGCTTACCAGCTTCTTCTCAACGAAGACTATCCCAGCTGGCTCTATGAGGTCAATATGGGGGCAACGACAATCTGGGAGCGCTGGAATTCCGTATTACCCGATGGAACAATCAGCGATACGGGAATGAATAGTCTAAACCATTATGCATATGGGGCAATTGTTGAATGGATCTACCGCTATATGGGAGGAATACAAACGGATCCACAGAATCCGGGTTTTTCCCACTTTTATCTCAGTCCCAGATTCAACAGAACCCTTGGATTCTGCTGTGTCGATTATGACTCAGCGATGGGGAAGATTCATTCTGAGTGGAAGAGAACAGAGAAAGGATATGAGTATTGTTTCGAGGTTCCCTTTGATACGAGCGCTACCGTGAGGCTGGCAGATGGGAAAGATAAGATGTTTGGGCCGGGAAGATATACACTTGTATTGAAAGATGTAACAGAGAGAAAGCAAAAATCAAAACAAAAGTAAAATAGAAGTTGAATAACTAAAATATTCATCTTGTATTTGCTAAAAATGCGCATATTATAAAAATGAAGGTGGATCGCTTTACAGATAATCAGAGGATTGAGGGGAACATTCCGGTATTCCGACCATAAGAAGAGCGATGAGAGAAGCGGGGTTAAAAGAACCTGTTTTTACCGACGAAAGAGGAAGCTTTTCTGTGACACTCTATAAAGAAGCGCAGGTTACAGCTATTCATCAGGCAATGGGACAGAGCGATCAGGAGACCCGGCTGTTAGTATTCTTAGAGGAACCGAGGAACAGACAGGAGATCGCCGAATATTTGGGGATCGGAACAGTGAGCTATGCGATACAGGCTTATATTCATCCGCTTATTGAACGAGGACTGGTCAATATGACGATTCCGCAGAAACCCAGGAGCAGGAAGTAGATGTACGTGAGGAGCGTAAATTATGGAAGAAAAAACCAATGAAAAGCAACAAATCCTCCGTCAGGATTTATCTGAAAAGGAGGATCGTCCAGGCGGGATTTTTCTGGTTCATCTTTTGATGGAGGAAGCCTGTGCCCTCCCTTCAAGGGAGAAGATGATGGAGACCATGACCAGGCATTTGGGGGCGCTTGACTGTGTCAATTATGACGACAAGAGCGCGGCCTGCTTTTCTCCCAGGGAATATCTCATGGAAAGCGAAGACGGAAAAAGTTTCTCTCCCATTCTCTTTGTATCTGCCTGCGAAAAGATTGAGAAGCCCATCTTAAATGAGCTGGAATTAACCCAGCTATGGGACTGCCCTGATGGGAAGGAGATTCTTGCGTCCTGTCCTTACCAAATCATCGCATCGGATATGATGGCGGCAGGCCTTGACTATAAGCAGAGAGCCAAGATGCTGGTTCACTATATGCAAGCCCTGGCGGAGCTGTTTCCGACAGCAATGGCATTTGTTTTTGAGACATCCAAGAAGATGCTGACTACAGAGGAGATTGCCTCCTGCGAGCAGGACTGGGAACGATGTTTTCTTCGTTATGCAGTGAATATTCGCTTCTTTAAGATTCGGGGGACGGACGACTGTATGGTGGACTCGGTCGGAATGAGCATCCTCTTTCTGCCGGATGTGCAGTACCATTACCACGGACTGAAAGTGGAGGCGGTCGTAAAACATGCCTATGATGTACTGATCTATATGTTTGATCAGGACTGCCCTTTTGAGAATGGGGATTCTGTCGCAGGCTTGCGAGAGGGCCAGTATGATGATGCGGTGCCTTGGAAAGTATATTATGAGGAAGCCTTGATTCAGCCGGTTCGCCAGGTTGTCGATATAGATACAGGAGAGTATGCAGCCGGGGAGCGGGAAGAGTAGATGCAGGAGAGCTATTGCAGGCTGGGGTCTTTGGGGCAGATCCTGAAAAAAGCATTATAAGAGAATGAGGAGGATCATGAATTTTCCGATATACTATAAAAAGAAAGGCGCCATTATAAAAGAGTAAAACGAGGAGGAAGATTCCTTCACAAATAAGTAACTCAAACTTTCTATATCAAAAGTGAGTTTTCAAGGTTCGCGGACATTTCCCGTGTGGGAAGTTTCAGTTAATCATTGAAAATCACTGGAAAGCTCTCTTATCAATCATCTTCCCACTTTGGATATTCATTGCAGAGCAGGCGATAAGGCGGCTCATCTTCTTCAATTTTCGGGAATCTTCCAATTGGCTCATAGAAGCGGTTGTCGTGCTCATCGTCATTGCACATGGAAACTTCTCCCAGCAGCACAGGGCCGGTTCCTGGTTCCAGTTCGAAATCATGGTACATATTCTGGAAAACCGTGATACTTTGTCCCGGAGTCAGCCGTACCTGGGTTCCTGCGGGCACTGTGTGGGCACGTCCATCGCAATGCACGGTCACTGGCGTATCGGCAAGTTCGCCCTCCGGCGTAGAATTGTATACACGAATCAGCACATTTCCACCGCCTCGGTTGATGATATCTTCCATTTTATACCAATGAAAATGCATAGGAGCCATCTGTCCTTCTTTGATATACAGGAGCTTTTCCGCATAAGGCTTCGGATACTGCTCTTTTTTCTTCGGATTGCCATTTCTCAAAGTAATCAGGGAAAATCCCACTTTGTCAAATCGATCCAGACCATAATCTGTGATATCCCAGCCAAGCATATTGTCCCTGATCTCATCATACTCATGATCCATGTCCTGCCAATCCTCTGGCGTCAGATTGCAAAATGGCGGCAGCGCAATCCTGTACTCCCGGATCATGGCTTCCATCTCTTTTAAGGCTTTGTTGATCTCTGAACGTTTCATATGACACCCCTCATTGTTTTTCCTATTCCACTTATGTTTGTCAGCACAACAATGTACAGTCTTCATCCCTTCACTGATCCGGCAACCATCCCGGCAACAATTTTTTTGTTGAAGAGGAGAAAGAGAACCAACATCGGGAGTGTAATTAAGATGACATCTGCGAAGAGCAGATTGTAGTCACTTGAGAACTGGCCCTTGTAGTTGTAGAGGGTGAGCTGAACGGTCGCATTTTTGGCGCCGGGAAGAAAATATAGAGGATTGGTGAAATCATTGAAGATTGTCACTGCATCCAGAATAAGAACAGTTGCATGTATGGGCTTTAGAAGAGGAAGGATGATATCAAAGAAGATTCGTGCGTTTCCACAGCCATCGATGCAGGCGGCTTCCTCCAGTTCGACCGGGATAGAAGCCATATAGCCCCTGTAGAGCATGATGGTGAATGGAAGTTGAAGAGCAATCTCAATCATAACCATTCCGAACATCGTTTTATAGAGATGCATTTTCTGAAGAAGAGATATGGTTGGCAGAATGGCAGCAGGAATCATCAGACCAAGCATAATAAGCCACTGTATCGCTCGAGTAGGCTTGTCGTGCCTGCGTTGAATGACATATCCGGCCATGGAACTGCAGATGATCAAACCGATGACGGAACATATGGTAAGGATGGTGCTGTTTTTGAATGCCGTCAGCAACTGAAAATTGTTTTTCACTAAAACCTGGATATAATTCTCAAAATGCAATTCGCTTGGCCAGGCGATGCTGAGTTTGTTTGCCTCTGCGGATGATTTTATGGAATTCACAAACATGAAGTAAAAGGGGACGATGAAGAGAAAAATAGTGAAAATACTCCCTATAACCCCGCTGATCAGGCCTTCTCTCTTGGGTTTATTCATTGAATCGCCTCCTCACGTTTATTTAAGAAGTGTTGCAGGGGGAATGTAATCAGCGAGATCAGGATCAGCATAATGACATTACCCGCTGTTGAAAGTCCATAGAAGCCAAATGCATACTGCTTATAGATGACAGAGGCCATGACGTCAGTCGAAAAGCCGGGGCCACCTCCGGTCATTGCCCAGATCAGGTCAAATGAGCGCAGGCCACCAATGAGAGACAGGATGATGATTGAGTTCTGTGCCGGTGCTACCAAGGGGAGAGTGATGTAACGGATTTTCTGCCAAAAGTTTGCACCGTCAATTTGAGCCGCCTCGTAGTAGTTGGAATTGATGGACTGGATGCCGGCAATGTAGATGACGAGGGAGATGCTCAGGCCCTTCCAGACGTCTACAGCAATGATGCTAAATAGGGCCAGCTTCTCATCGCCGAGGAAATTTATGGCAGGAAGTCCGAGGGATGTAATCAGGTGGTTGAAAAGGCCTTTTGTTGGGTGCATAAGATAGCTGAAGGCCAGCCCGATTGCCATGGCAGAGACAAGGTTTGGAAAGAAGACGGCAGAGCGGATAAAGCCCTTGGCTCTTACCTTGCCACAGAGGAAGACAGCGATAAAGAAAGCAATCACTACCTTTAAGCCTGACGTCAGAAAAGCATAAATAAGTGTATGAGGAATCGAAGAGTTCAGGGACTTGTCTTTGAAAAAAGTAATGTAGTTATTAAGTCCACAGAAACGCGTTGAATCAAACGTCCACACGGTCAGGCTATAGTAGAAGGATTGGATGATTGGAATCAGAAAAAAGATCAAAAAAATAGCCAGCGCCGGGACTAAAAACCAAAAGGAATATCTTGATTTTTTTCGCATAGGAATTCTCCATGAATAAAGGTTCTGCAGCAGTGGTTAAACCACTGCTGCAGGGAATAGAAGGGTTATTTCCAATTGAATCCCAGCTGATTTGCGGAGAGCTTGCAGTCGTCATCGTATCTTTGGGCCGCATCTTTCCCATTTAGCTGACCAAGGGAGAGGGCAGATGTGATCTGCTCACAACTATTTCCCTTTATAGGAGTCTGGTACTCTAGTGCGGGGGTGGTTTTTCCCTGATCGAAGTATTTTTGCATGTCGACACGAATGGCAGGACATACGGTATCAGGAAGCTTGTAGCCCTTGAGACAGGAGGGACCGTTTGCCCCCATCGCCTTTATATATTCATTGACATTTTCGTCCTCATACCAGAAGTTAAGGAAGGCCATGGCAGCCTCTTTTTGCGGACTGTCCTTGCTGACATACCATGCCTGTGGCTCCCATACGGTGAGACCTGTTTTGCTGGCATCCGTTCCAGGGATAGGAAATACACCGAGTTTATCTGCGCAATCGGGGTGCTTTGCGATCATTTCTCCAATTGCCTGGGTCAGAATAATCCAATGAGTGGCTTTTCCAACAGACATATCTTCAATGCCATCCTGATACTTGGCGGCTGATCCGTCGGCATTATAATATGAAGTAAGATCCTCATATTTTCGGAAACTCTCCAAAGCGGCTTTTGTTGTGGCGAATTTTGCTTTCCCAGCCTCGAATTCCTGGGCAAAATTCGGGTCGCTTGTTATCACATTATGATTGTCACCCAGGAAAAGAACCTGTGTGGTCCAGGTGTCGCCATTGGAAAGATAACAGGGAGTTTTTCCGGCCTTTTTGAGTGTTTCACAGTTCTTTAGAAATTCGTCCCAGGTATTGGGAACTTTTAGTCCCAGGGATTCGTAATCAGGTTTCCAATATACAATAGCACCGGCCTGTGTTGTTGAGAATGGCGCACCATAAATTTTGTCATTTACGGAGACACACTTTTTGAAGTTATCATCGAAGCGGGCTGTCATTTTTTGATCCGTCATATCAGCAAAGTACTGCGTCGGATTTAAGGATAAAAATTTTGAGCCGCTGTTATAGTTGAAGATATCGGGTAAATCGCCTGAGGCAAGTTTGGTCTTTAAGACATTATCCCCATCACTGCCACTGGGGGCGATCTCAATCTCAAATTGCATACCAAGCTTCTCGGTTGCCTTATCCATGATTGCCCTGGTGGTAGAGTTTATCTCGATATTGCCACCCCAGACTTTTAAGGTTACGCCGGTATAGGGTTTATCTCCCTGGCCACTTTTTTTGTCGTTGCCAGATGTCCCGCACCCGGCGAGCATACCAACAGATAAAGACAATGCAAGTAACATAGATACTAGTTTCTTCGCCCTCATAGATACCCTCCTGGAATTGTAGATTTCGAGCTAAACTCGATCAACTGTATAAAAGATAACAGGATATGTTCCGGGAATACATGGACAATAATGGCAGAAGGCATGGATTTTTCAAAATAGTGGAAGTGAATATGAGGGTCTGTTAGCCTAAAAGAAGTAAGGAAAGAGGGAGGACTGTATGCATATGTGTCGATTGTTTCGGACCTTTCGATCAAAGATGATTGCATTGTTATTACTTCTTACATTGCTGGCTACTCTGCTACTGACGGCGATCTCGATCTATTCTGTGAGTGATCACTCCAAACTGCAGTTGACACAGGCAATGGGGCAAGTCGCGAATAACAAATTGGGGCAAGTCAGTGCTCAATATAATGTAATGGAGGATTCCATTCAGTTTATTCTCTCTAACCCAGAGATGCTTCAATCAATTACGGCGTTGAGCCATGAAGGAGATCCGCATTACTCGACAGATTACATTAACACAGCGAAAAAATCACTTGCCCGTGAGATGCGTCTGAACTATTTGGGACAAAATGTCTATCGGGTTCTTTATTATAATGAGTTCGGCCAGGTGTATAGCTCATCGAATGCGCAGACAGGAAGAATTGTCGAGTCCTTTGATTTGACGAAAATCCCTTATATTACATCCACAAATAAAAAACCGGGGAAAAATATTCTGGTGGCGCCACATACCGATAATTGGGGATATTCAGAAAAACCAATGGTTTATTCTGTAGTCAAAAAAATCCATGGAGAGAATCTTGGCTATTTGGAAGTTCAAAATAAACAGGATCATGGAATGAACATGACCGATATCCCCCAAGGTTTTTTTGTCACGATTTTATTAAATGGGAAGGACATTCTGTTTACGAATGCGACAGATTCAGATTTTGTGAAATATCAAACATCCATGGCGGCCAGTGGGAATTCTGCGATAGAGAACAGCTATCAGGGAGATCGCAAACGTACAGTGATTTCCAGGGATAAGAAACGTGATGTGTGTATTGTGGTTTCCTGTAGTGAAGAGATCGCACTTTTATCGTACTTGAAACTTTCGCCTGTTTTTATTGGGAGTATTCTGCTTTTTATTATCTGCTCTATTCTGCTGTTGCTTTTAGTAATACGGCGGTTTCTCAGGCCCTTATCTTTGATCCAGGGGATGATAGAGCAAACAAGTCTGGAGACGATTCCAGATCTGGAGTTGCATTATCACAATTATGACAGCGAAGAGTTCGTACATATTCAAAAGGCATATATCCGCATGGCACAGAGACTGAGAGAGGCTATCAGCAAGGAAAACAGTGCGGAGTTTCTTCGTCTGCAGGCACAGTTTGACATGCTACAGGCCCAGGTGAATCCTCACTTTATTTACAATGTACTTAATATTATCTCTGCGCAAGCGGTCGCAGAAAATAGTGAGGAGATTTGTGATACCTGTAGCGAGTTGGCGGAAATGCTCCGTTATTCTACGGACACCACAGAACGATACGTTCCCTTGAAAAAAGAAATCGAAGGGCTGGAGCACTATATCTATCTACTGCAGGCAAGATGGCAGGATAAGATCGTGTTTGAGATATCAATTGTAGAGGATATGCAGTCGATTCTTGTTCCGAAAATGTTCTTGCAACAACTTATTGAAAATTGCGTCTCACATGCTTTTACTCAAATTAAGGACATTCGCGAAGTTGTAGTAAAGGGCCATATCAATGAAGAGGGGTATTATATCCTGGAAGTTTTTGATAATGGTGTGGGATTTTCCGAAGAGAGTCTGGTCCAGTTGCAAAAGGCTTTTGATCGTGTGAAGGGGAAACTTAAAAATCTGGATCATAATATCGAGGATAAAATCGGCGGTATGGGTCTGAAAAATGCGTATGCAAGACTTTATATTCTGTATGGAACTTATATGCATATGTATATCGGCAATAACGAAAAAGGAAGCGCATTTATTAAGGTTATCTTCCGAAAGAGCTTAGATGATTCAAAAATCCATGACTAGATGAGGATCAATCCATGGATATCGGGTTATTTACCGGATAGAATCAAAATGTAGATTCTACAGAAGGGAGTAATCTATCTATGGAAATTTATCATGTCAGAATCAATCACATTCGACGCCCATTGGGCTTTTGTATGTTACATACCCAGATCTCCTGGAAGATAAGAAATGCGAGGGGAAAGCGGCAACAATCGGCTCGGATTCTTGTCTCAGATCAGGAGAATATGTCCACCTTCTTATGGGACAGTGGAGATAAAGATCTGTCCTCTTTGGGGAGCGATATTCCGATTCGCCTGGAACCAAGGACACGATATTACGTGCAGATTATTGTGATCTCGGATTTGAATGAGATTGCGAAATCAAAGGTGACATGGTTTGAAACCGGGAAGATGGATGAGCCGTGGCAGGCTCGCTGGATCAGCTGTCAAAATCAGAAGAGACATCCGATTTTTCAGAGAGAGGTTCAGTTAAGAGCAGAGGTTGCCTCCGCGAGGCTTTACATATGCGGCTTAGGACTTTATGAAGCTTATTATGGAGATGAAAAATTAGGAGACGAGTATCTGACTCCTTTTTCTAACAATTACAGGCAGTGGTTGCAGGTAGAGACAATTGATGTTACCAGGCAACTCAATCATGATGACAAGTTATCTGTTCTCATGGGGAATGGATGGTATAAGGGGAGATTTGGTTTTACCGCACATGAGGACAAGGGATTCTATGGGGACTGCTGGCATTTGATAGCTGAGCTTCATATTCGATACAGGGATGGATCAGAAGAATTAATTAAGACAGATGAGGACTGGAAGCTCGCATTTAGTAATATTACTTTTTCCAATCTTTACGATGGAGAGCATATAGATGACACCTTAGCTCTTTTGCCAGAAGAACAAGTGACTCTTGCCCAGGGACCGGAAGGAAAGCTCATGGACCGCATGAGTCCTTATCTGACAGTACATGAGGTTTTGAGGCCAGTCGAAGTCATTCGTACGCCAAAAGGGGAACTTGTCATTGATCTGGGGCAAGAGGTCACAGGAATTTTTGAGTTGGATCTAAAGGAGGATTATGGAACGCAGATTCGCCTTCAGACCGGTGAAATATTGCAGGAGGGGAATTTTTATAATGACAACCTGAGAACGGCAAGGTCCGAATTCATCTATGTTTCAGATGGGAAAAAAAGAACGATTCGTCCGCATTTTACCTACTATGGTTATCGCTATGTTAAGGTCGAAGGCCTTACAAATTTTCAAAAAGAGCAGTTCAGGGCACTTTGTATTTATAGCGATGTTGAGATGACGGGAAGGATGAGAACAGGCCATAAGCTCGTCAATCAGCTTCTGTCGAACGTAACCTGGGGACTAAAGGATAACTTTTTAGACGTTCCGACGGATTGTCCACAGCGTGATGAGAGAATGGGATGGACAGCAGACACGCAGGTGTTTACAGCAACTGCCTTATATCTTACAGATGCCTATGCCTTTTATGCCAAGTATCTTTTTGATATGTACACGGAGCAATTACAACTGGACGGAATGGTTCCGGATGTAATTCCATCCGCAGGAATTCACTCCACATCTTCGGTATGGGGGGACGCTGCATGCATTATTCCTTGGATCCTATATCAGTTCTATGGGGATAGATCAATCCTTGAAGATCAATATGAAAGTATGAAGGCATGGGTAAACTGGGTTCGCAACTATGACGGAGATGATTTCCGCTGGCGAACGGCTTTCAGTTATGGAGACTGGCTTGCGTTGGATGCGATGGATCAGGATCCACAGCATGCAATGGGCGCGACAAATGAAGGGTTTATCTCAAGTATTTACTATGCGGCAAGCGCAGAGATTGTTGGAAAAGCCGCAAAAATTCTCGGGAAACTGGAAGATGCAGAGGAGTTCTTGAAATTATCGCAATATCAATTCAATGCGGTTCGAAAGGAGTACTATTCTCCGACTGGCCGCTGCTGTATTCAGACACAAACCGCAATGATTTTGACCTTAAAGTATCATCTGTCAGACAATGAAAAGTTGATAAAGGATACTTTATGGGATTTGTTTACAGCATCCGACCATCAACTGAGAACAGGTTTTACAGGGACTCCGCTTCTTGGAGATGTTTTGACGGAGCATGGATTCGCTGATCTTGCCTTTGAGTTACTTCTCTACGAGGGATATCCGGGCTGGCTCAATGAGATCAAACTTGGGGCAACGACGGTTTGGGAACGCTGGAACTCTCTCTTGAGTGATGGGAGAGTCTCTGGAACGGATATGAACTCAATGAATCACTATTCTTATGGTTCCATTGTGGAGTGGATGTATCGGCATGTTGCAGGTATTGCTCAATTGGAGGGGGAAGTTGGATTTAAGAAAGCGCTGATCGCTCCAAAAATTCACTGGGATTTACAGGAGCTGGAGGCAGAGTACGATTCGCCGGCAGGACGATATCGCAGCGTCTGGAAGATTGTAGATCCAAATCATTTATATCTTTCCTTTGATATTCCATTTGGGGCGGAGGCATATGTTGAACTTCCATACTTTAAAAGGGAGAAATATTCCAATAAAGGGAATTCTCTTCTTCAAAAGGAGGTGGATGGCCGCTACTTTGTAGCAAGTGGACATTATGAAATTCAGTATGTGACGGATAAGCAACTCACACCAAGATATACGGTTGATCTTCCGGTTTTACGCCTGGCGAAGAATCCCAGGGCAATGCAGCTCATGGCAGGCTTTATGCCACATGATAATGTCCCAGTCGAGATGAGGGGGAAATCATTTCGTGATTTACTCCGTAAGTATCAACCGGAGATGCGTGAGGATGAGATGGAAGAGATCAATGAGCAGTTAACTATGATATTCACCAAGAAATAATAAGCGGAAGAGTTTCTTGTAATCAATAGGACTCTATGTTGAATGTTGGGGCGGGATCCTTCGGGGACCCGCTCCAATACTGTGTTTGAACAATACAGATTAGCTGGTTTGTTTACTGAAGAGTTTGCAACCTGGGCGCGGCATCTGCAGGAGCAGAAACCGCTGATCATTCCTGATGTTGAAGCTATCCGGGATATTAATCCGAAGGAATATGAGGAATATCAAAGGCTGGATGCCAGGTCGATCATGGGCGTTCCCTTCGGTCAGCACTCACTGGGCTTCATGGTTATCAGAAATGGAAAACGATATGTTAATCATTCGGAACCGCTGCAGCTTGCCTGCTTCGTAGCCATGATGATGCTGGACTTTTCCGATCAGATTCGTGTGACAACGGATGCCGAGGAGATGGAAGAACTCTATCATCGGGCAATGAAAATGCATGACGGCAAAGATAAGATCGTGCTTCTAAAGAAAGCGTTCAGTCTGTATCGAAGCAGACTATTCGTGCAGGGAGAGGACAGCATTGGCAGATGGTTGCTGCCATACACAGCGCATTACAATCAGGTGTTCGTTGATATCACAACAGAGCTGCTGAAAATGCTAGGCCGGCGGAGGGATTTTCACTGCATTATGGATTACGCGCCGGTGGCATTGGAAAAAGAGCCTGGAATGCAGACAGCGTATTTCTGGACGATCGTTGCAGCAGATGGTATCGGCAACAGCATCGCACGGGACAAGGCTCTGGATAATGCCAAAATAGAACTTACAGATGAAGAATACATGTCGGCAGATGCTTTGAGAAAAAATTACACCATACATTCGTTGCAAAGCAAGGCTTCCTTCTCCTACACCACCTTCGCGGTAAATTAAAAATACTGCGAAAATGGTGTTTATATCCCGACAGATTTGCTGTATACTCATAACACCAAAACAGCAGTAATTACATTATACTGCGAAAATGGTGCTTCGGAGGGAGAAGATCGACATGCAGAATATCCAGAAGGGACTGTCAGCAATAGAACCAGGCCGGACATTTTCCAGAGAAGAATACTATGCAGCAATTCAAAATGGCTCGGAAATGTTGTTAAAAGAAGATGCCCTTGCGTATTCCCTGCGTAGAGCTCTATCGGATGGAGACATCGTAAGAGTGTCATGGAATCAGTATGCCATTCCAGCAAAGAAACGAATCTATCGACATGATTATTCTGAGGCGGCTAAAGAAGTAGCAGCAAAGATGCAGGAAGCATTCTCTGATGTGCGTTTTCAGATTTTTGAGTTGATACAGCTTAACGAGTTCGTCAATCATCTGATTGCGCATAATACCATCTTCCTGTATGTGGAGAATGATGTCGTAGATTATGCCTTTGATGCCCTGAAACGGGAATATGCTGGCAGGATTATGTTAAAGCCATCAATTACTGAGTATTATAGATATTTGCTAGATGACGAAATCGTTGTAGGCCGTCTGCCGTCTGAATCTCCCAAGGGACTGGAGCAGCCGTGGGAGACCAGGCTGGAAAAAATTCTGGTTGACATCGCTGTAGATAAGTTGCTCAGCCAGATTGTTCCGGCGGGAGAATATCGGAATATTTTCACGGATTCAATAGACAGGTACTTCCTGGATACAAAGGGAATGTTCCGATACACAAAGCGAAAGGGTGCGGAGGAAAAATTCCGTGCTTTCCTGGGAAAATACAAGATCAATCTGGAGGATGACGAGCAATGATTATCAGAGAGAATTACAGTGAAGAACACATCAGGGAACTCCAAAGAGAAAGCAAATGCGATCCCGGTCTGATAGAACGCACCTTGTTTGCATTCGGCCTTCTTGAAGCACTGTTAAAAGTAGGTCTGTCATTTACGTTCAAGGGTGGAACAAGCCTGATGCTGCTGCTTTCCAAGCCGATGCGGTTATCAACAGATATCGACATTGTTGTCGAACCCGGAACCGATATTGACGCATATATCCAGAAGGCTGCTGCAATCTTTCCGTTTAAATCCGGTGGAGAGCAGGAACGTAAAGCCCGTGGAAAGATTGAAAAGCGCCACTTCAAGTTTTTCTACGATTCACCGGTAAGAAGCGGGAAAGAGCTATACATTTTGCTGGATGTGTTGTTCGAAGAAAATCACTATGCACAGCTCGTCCAGAGGGAAATAGCAAATGATCTGCTGCTTACCGATGGTGAAAATCAAGTGGTAAGCATCCCCTCGGTCGATTGCGTGCTGGGTGATAAGCTGACAGCATTTGCTCCGTATACAACTGGCATCCCGCTCCGCAAGGACAAAGATATGGAGGTCATCAAACAATTCTTTGATGTCAGTACGCTGACGAATGAGATAACTGATTTTGACCTTGTCCGAAGAACATACTTTGATATTTGCGATACAGAAATCGGCTATCGGGAGCAGAATATTACTCCTGCAGATGCATTGTTGGATTCCATACAGGCAGCCGTATGCATTGGTTCCCGTGGAAAGTCTAATGAAGATGATTTCTCGAGCTACCTGAGAGGAACGAGGGATGTTTCACAGCACATATATGTATCGGGCTTCAGTATGGAAAGGGCGGCGTTAATGGCTCCACAGGTTATTTACCTTGCGGCATGCCTGCTCACGGGATCGACATATACTCGTGTCGATGATCCGCAGCCGTATCTGAAGGAAAAGCTCACACAGCCGGATATGATGATAATGAAATCTTTAAGGCGCGGCAGCCCTGTTGGTTATGCATATCTTGCCTGCGCTGACAGGTTACTAACCGATTATAGGGGCAGATAGAGCAAAAAATTATCTAAAAACTATTATAGAAAAACAATCTAAGCGTGATGAGGTTCAGGATTTTATAAAGAAATTAGAAAAACAAGAACTCATGACAGAGTTTGATAAAAATGTATGGCTAAGCATGGTAGACTTCCTTACAGTGCATCATGATGGAAAAGTTAAATTTATATTTCTTAATGGCAGCCAGATAGAATTAAATAGATAAAATTAAGGAGGGCACTTCGTTAAAATTTGGTGAGGTTCAACGTCTGAATCTTCTAAATTCAGGAACTTTATGATATTATCCATTGTAGAAATCTCCTCTCTTAAATTTATTCCGAATAAAATAATGATAAGAGAAATGAGAAAAAGAGGGCAACACCTCAAGTGCTGTCCTCTTAAACTGTCTTTGAATTTTACTTTAGTCCCCTAAAGTTCGCCCCCAAACTAGGTGTACGAAAAAGGCATCCCCCAAACTTGATTTCATTTTTTTGGAGACCCCAATTGTTTTTGGAGACCCTTGGGGTGTGAGATAACGCGTACATTCTTTAATTTAGCACAGGAGATGCGAAGCAAGAAATGACTCTGACATCTTTACAATGGTATGTGATAGTTATAAATGTTGCTGCATTTTTGATCTATACAATTGATTTTCAAATCTACAATCATGGTGGAGATGGAATAAAGCCAGAGGTGATTTGTAATATAGTAACTATATGCGGAGGAGCGTTTGGTACATTAGCGGCGGAATTGCTGTGGGATAAAAAAATAAACAAGATAAATGCACAATCACGAATCTACACAGTCGTCTGGTTGATTTTACAAGTGGCTTTTTTCTGGGCTATCTGGGGGCCAAACCATGAGGCAGTGAAGGAACATGTGCTTGCCTTTTTTAATGGACATAAAATTCTATGTCTATACTACTTAGCAATAAACGTAATAACATTTATTGTTTTTGCTATAGATAAGATTAAGGCCATGCTTGGAGCATGGAGGATCCGGGAGATCATCCTATTAGGGCTTTGTCTCATCGGCGGTGGGACAGGTGGTTTATTGGCAATGGACCTTTGTAATCATAAAGTGAAATCCATGCATTTCGTTGTTGGTGTCCCAATGATGATATGCGCTCATCTGGTTTTAATTGCTTTTATTGCTGTAGGAGCATTCTGATTTGGAGATGCTTTTGAAGCAGGTAGCGAATGAAGAACATGAGCTCTATCAGCAGTATTAAGCTTACGGGCTTTATGGCCTGCTACTGATCTGAATTATATTGTCGGCGCGTATCTCATCTGTGCAAGTTCCGATAACAATCAGACGATAATTCTCTCATGGGTATCGGTTTGCAATTGTATGTTTTCTTTTCAATTTTTCAAGGTTCTTTCAATGTGCCTGTAATATTTTGCGAGAAGGTTTTTTCTTGTTTTTTAATACAACTTTTTAATACAATATATATGCTGCAAAAGCAGAGATCCTGATATATTATAAGAGAAAGAAACAGCGTTATGTGAAGTTACAAATGGCGGGATTTAAGGCATGAAAACATACACAGTAAAAGAAATTTCGGAGCTGCTCTCTGTTGATCAGGAGACTGTACGAAGATGGATAAGGGACAAAAAGCTGAAGGCTGACATGCCCTCACGAAAAGAAGGAAGTCAAGTCAGAGAAGACGACCTTTATAAATATCTTTCATCCACCGCAAAGTATGCGGGAAAAGCAGCTCTCCTGGCTGCGGCGAATCCAGCATTGGCCGCAATTTCTCTTATAGGAGTTGGAGCCTCAGGTGTAGCATCAGCTGTCATGGCTCTGTATATAAACGAGAAAAATTTTGTGCTTTCAGAAGAAAACGTTGTAGCCGTCCTTGAACAGGGCATAGATGAATGCCAAAAGGAAATAACTCAGAAGCTGAAAGCACGTGGCCAAATTGATGAGGAGATAGCTACCGCTCAAACGAAACTTGAAACGTTGCGGGAACTGATGCGGCAAGTTGGCGGTTCTGGTACTAACCAGCCAGAGTAACAAGCTGCCGTGGGTTCATTCGAACCGTCTCAGGTTCTGACGGAATGGAGAGATGTAATTATGGGGAAAAAGTCAACGAAAGAAAATAAAAGCGTTTTTCAACTGAGCCGCGAGGAAGCCGGGATGACACGCGCTGAAGCAAGTGAGGCTATGGTGTTTGTTTCAGAAAGCCGTATAGAAAAATACGAAAGCGGAAAATCTCCGGTACAGCCGGAAGAAGTACTGGCAATGGAAAAAGCTTACAAAAAGCCATCCTTGTGCAATTACTATTGCTCTCATGAGTGTCCGATCGGTCAGGAGTATGTTCCTGAGATAGAGATAAAGGTGCTGGAGCAGATTGTATTGAAAATGCTTGCCACTATGAACACGCTTGAAAAAGCGAAAGACAGATTTATAGAAATCTCAGCCGATGGCGAGATTACCGATGATGAGCTGACTGATTTTGCGCGGATTGAAGCACGCATAGAGCAAATCTCGATGGCAGCCGATTCTCTGTCACTGTGGGTAAGCAATACTATTGCCTCTGGAAAGATAGACGCTGACAAACTGGATAAGGCAAGAAAAGCGGTTCAAAAGTGACAGAATCCTTGTAAGTCGCTAAATCAGAAGAATACAAGAGCTGATTTTGCCGAATGAGTTATGTATCCCTTCTCGCTTATCTTGTAAATTAATTTATAAGAACAAGCGAAGGGAGGATACGAATGAATGTATCAGCGAGGGACGTTCGAACGAGAGTGGCTCTGAGCCGACTGCTGTTAAAAATGGAACAGCAGCCAAAGTATAGCGGAGAACTTGGCTTACGTGATCTGTCCGGATTTCAAAGGCACTCTGTTTATGAAGGAAGTGAGGTGAATAACAATGGCAGGACTGTTGCTTGTCGTTCTTCTAATGGTTGTTCTGTTTAAGGCTACAGGTTTTGCTTTTCGCATCGCCGGAAAGATTCTGGGCGGAATAATCAGCATTGCCGGATACCTGATTCTTGCGGGTATTGCTGTTACAGTATTTGGAATTGCAATGGTGGTGCTGCCAGTCATTTTAATTATCGGTGGAGCAGCCCTTATCTCTACGGCCGCTTCCTGAAACAGATATAAAGATTGTGAGGAGGAATGAGGATGTCATGGAACTATGCTGAGCTGTCAAAAGCGGCTAAAGACGCCGGAGGGCCAGAAAAACTCATGGATTTACTGGTTCAATCCGGAAGAGATGCAGGACATAAGGACATGCTGCCTGCTATCGGTATTGCAATGGGGATTGGCGCACTGGGTTATGCGGGTGTGCAAAAAGTAATCCAGTACTTTAAAAGACGGTCAGTTTCGCCTGATGCCGTAGAAGTGGCAAAAAAGGAACTGATTGAAGGAATTAATGAATACGATGCGATGCACCCAGATAGTAACGAAGTGGGTGAAGATGAAAAACCGATGAGGAGGAAGAAAACAATGAGTGAACGTTTTCCGGGAATCGACTGGTATTGTGACCGCTGCGGAGCATACCTGAATGATCAGCTAGGGTTCGATGATTATCATTATGTCTGGAAATGCACAGAGTGCGGACATAAGAACAGCATTTCGGCGGACGACATCTACGAATCAGAAGAAGACTTTAGAAACCCGAATAGAGACAGATAGGAGGACGACTATGACTACAATTTACAAAACCAATGAGTGGAAGGGCTATGGCAAACAGAATTATTACTGGAACGAGTATCGTCTTAAAGGAAATGAGGTGGTGAAATACAAATGCCATAGGCAGAAGTTCTTCGACGGGCACGAAAACAACTGGGAGAACGAAGAAAATGTTGTGGAGTCCTGGACTTTAGGCGATCCCAACATGCCGGATTGGCTGAACAAGTATTTACCATAAATGATAAGGGGGAATTTGCATATGAGGCACGTTTTTAAGGCCACGAAAATTGGATGGGACGAAGAAAAAGAAGGTGTATGGTTTGACTCGGATCAGTATACCAAAGAGGAAGCCGAGGCAGAATTTAAGCCGTATCAGGGAACAACGCAAAGAGGATACCCTTATACCGGGTATGAGTACGACGGTGTGAAATATCACGATTACACGTACCTTGGAGAATATGCGGACGATGATATGCCGAAGAACGATTCAGATGTTTTTGCACATCTGATGAAGAAAAATAAGTAAAGAAAGGGTGTTGACAAATGACAAAATACAAAGTCATTTATCACTGGTCTGATGGAACTGAGGACGAAGAGGATGAACTTTTCGATTCTGAGGATGAGGCGCAGGAAGCCGGGCTGTATGGGTTAAGTTGCGCGAAGCTTGGCGGAGAAATCTTAGAGATGTCTAATCCAGGGGATTATCCATTCCATGAAAGCGATTATGAGGACGATGATTTTGAAGTAGTAGAAGTGGATGAGTAAAACTAAAGGAGGAAAAATGACCAGAGAAGAACTGAAAGCACAGATTGATGAGCTAATGCGTCAGTATTCTGACAAAGAAATCGATGGAGCCACTTACGCACAAAAGATGATGGAGTTAACCGCATCAGCAAGAAACGAAATCGGTGAGCCTGAAGACGATTAAACAGGGATAAGAAACAGCCCGACTCCCAGCATTTATTTGCTGGTTGTCAGGCTGTTTTCTTATGCCCGGATTTCCTGTCCGTTGCAGAAGGTCACCCGGATGTCATCTCTGCTGTAGACCTTCAGGTGGTCGCATGACTATGCATAGTTCATCCGAGTGTTTGATTTGTTGCATGGCGTTCGGGGACTCTTGTGTCTAATCATACGCTTAGGAGCGAATGGAAACATCTATTCACCCAACATTTATTGTAGAACCATCAATTGGAAAGAACCTCTTCTGCATAGGTACTGGGGGATTTCCCAAAGTAAGTCCGAAAAACGCGGCTGAAGTAAAATTGATCGTCGAAGCCAACCATGGCGGCCACATCTTTGATGAGGGTGGAAGGGGTCTCCTGGATAATTTTTGTGGCCTCTTCCATTCGAAGCTTTGTCAGGACCTGGACAAAAGAAGCGCCCTCATGCTTGCGAAACATGCGGCTCAGGGATGCCTGAGAGACAGAAAAGTGGTCACATAGATCCTGAATGGTAATGTGGTCTTGCAGATGATTCCTCAGATAAGTGGTGACAAGGGAAAAAGAGTTCCTGGAAGTAATATCGAATTCAGTTTGTGCAGAGGTTAGGATTTCGCGATATAGTTGCAGTAAATTGTTGGCAAGAATATCTAGGCTTGTTGCATTTTCGAACAAGTCTTGAACCAACTGGCGATCACAGACAGTGCAATCGACTTCGTCTACACCATACTTTGTAATGAGATCCAGGATGATTTGGTCAGCATGTTCCAACCACAACTGAGAGTGGTGTTCTTTTTCCCATGCCTGAAAGAGGGTTAATATCGTGTCCAAAGTTGCAGCGTAATTTGTCCGGTCGAGAAGAGGAATCAATCGATTTTCGAGATGTTGGATTTCGTCGCGATTGAGTCGAGTCCTTGGCAGGGAATATGTATTTGCGATGTCTACACTCTGGGATTCTCCCGGTGTGGAGAGCTCTCGCTCAACTTGATAGATTTGATTCATGAATGAGGGAATTTCACAAGTCGCACAGGCAACAGATGAGTAAACGGCTGTAATGTAGGAATCGCTCTGCCGGAAATACTTATTTTGTAGATGCTGTATGGTACTTGGAAGGTGATTTTGGGAGAGAATCTTCTCTGGAATGAATATAAAAGCTTCACTCTCGTCACGACCGTAGAAGATCACGTCTTCCTCAATTTCCGAATACACCTCATGCATTGAGTCCGTATGGAAACGAGATAATAAGCCGTTTTGGCGTATAAAAACAAGATAGTAACGGGAAAAAGCGAATATTTCATGCAGATCGGCAGCAGACGTAATTTTCCCAGAGGAAAGATTTTTGATTAAACGGTTTCTCTTTTGAAGTCTTGCGTTATCCAAACGAGTCACTGCCCGCTGAACAGCAAGATGAAATTTTTTCGGTGTAATCGGTTTCAGAAGATATTCGCTCACACCGATATGAATCGCTTCTTGAGCATATTCAAAACGCTGATATCCGCTTAAGAGGATCATTTGTATGTCAGGATCAAGATTATGAGCTTCCTGGCATAGTTGCAGGCCATTGACGCCTGGCATGCAGATATCTGTAATCAGAATATCTGGGTGGGTTGAAGAAATGGCTTCCAGTGCTTTGGAGCCATTTTCTGTTTCTGCAATAACCTGCAGATCCGGTTCTCTTTTTTGAATGAGATTTAAAAGAAGTTCCCGTGCAGTTTTTTCGTCATCAGCAATAATAACGTTATACATAGTATACCTCACCTCTTATAGATGAAATTATATAAAATATATCAGATGAATGGATAGACCTCATCTCTTCCTGCGATATTCTGCCGCGGACATATGCATGAATTTTTTGAAGGTGCGGTTAAAATGGTAGACCGTGTGATATCCGCAGTCTTCCGCAATCGCTGCTATGGTTTTGCCGGAATACTGTAAGAGTCCGCGTGCCTTGTCGATGCGATAGGTGTTGACAATGTCCGTGTAATAGCGGCCGGTGCTTCGATAGATGGGCTCTTTTAACCACTATAGTTATGGAAATCGAAATCAGACAATATGGATCGGACACCTGTGCTCCCTGTGCAGCGATCAGACAAAAGCTTGAGAAGTGGCAGCAGGATCATCCGGAGGTGATCTACCGCTATCTTCCCATTGAAGAATATCTGGAGGAAGCGGCTCAGAAGGGGATCCTGTCTGTTCCAACGGTGATCGTCACAATCGATGGGGCAGAGACGGCAAGAGAATCCGGTTATTTCAGTCTGGATGAGCTTCTCTTTCGTCTGGAGCAATACATGAAAATGACGGAGAAGACAGAAATGACGATTAGAACAGCGACAATGGACGATACGGATAAATTCGAGCACGGCGACGTGGCGTGGAATCAAATGAGGTTGACATTTTAAACCTGTTAAATCCCTATATCTCCCGCAAAATGGGTTGTACCCCTCTGCACCAGGCGACAGGGAACCATGGTCTCCTGTGAGGTCTGCTGACCTTCGAGAACCTGGATCAGAATGGAAGCAGCTCCCTTTGCCATGTCGGCACAGTGGTTGTCAATGGTGGTCAGCTCCGGCATGGTGCACTGGGAGAGAATGGAGTTGTTGTAACCGATGATCTGAACCTGATCGGGGATGGCGACGCCGTATTCCTGCGCCAGTTTCAGGGCGGCCACAGCGAAGATGTCCTCCGCCCCGATAACGGCGTCGACGGGGCAGGAGTGGGGATTGGAATCGGACTGCTCATCAGACATGGAAGCAATCTGATTTCTAAGACAGGAGTCAATGGCGGCCAGCTCTTTGGAAATTCGGATCAGATAGCGGCCGTTTACGCGAACCCCGGCTGCTCCCATAGCTGCCCTGTAGCCGGCCAATTTCTGTCTGCCGCTGTAAGAGTCCGCCCAGTAGAGATAGAGGATCCGCCGTCTGCCTGCCGCGAGCAGGGCGCTGGTCGTCTGGAACATGGCCTCAAAGTCATTGCTGTAGATACAGTAAATGCCCTTCCCATCCATACGGCCGTTGATCAGGACGACGGGGATGGATCTGGCTGCCTTGCGCAGATAATCCTGGTCTGAGACCTTTTCCTCCGCGTAGGAGGACCCGATTAGGATCAGCCCGTCGATCTGCTTGGACATCAGCCGCTTCAGCGACCGCTTCTTGGAGGAGAGCTCTTCTCCCGTGCAGGTGAGGATGGCGGAGTAGCCGTGACGCTTTAACTCCTGCTCTGTGTGGTAGACGCATTTGGCCAGAAAGGTATCCGAGGCGTCTGTCACCATGATGCCGATGGTCTTCATGGAGCCCAGCCCCAGACCCCTAGCGAAGACGTTGGGCTGGTAGCCGAGCGCCTTGATCGAGGCAAGCACCTTGTCTCTTGTTTTCGCGGTTACCTTGTCGCTCTGATTGAGGACCCGGGAGACGGTGGCGATGGAGACGCCGGCGTGCTCTGACACATCGTAAATATTCACTTGACTGTGCTTTTCGTTGATTCCCATGACTTCTCCCCGGGGAAAGCATCGCGTTGTCTGATGATTGCGCTGTTTAATGTTTGAGAGTCGGCGCCAGTGATCCGTGCCGCTCATGTACCAAGTATAGGGGATTGAGGATTTTTTTCGCAAGAAAAACCCTCGACCGCCTTTTTGAACCGATTTAATCCCAAAAGCAGGAATACCCTCCCGCGCGGATCCCAGGAAGGAGGGGGATTTCGCGCAGGAGGGTATAGCTGTAATCCGAAAAGCGGTTCTTTATATCTTCCTGCCGGAAGTCAATACAGGGCTATACGGATCAGCGGCAGCAGGTCAGAGAAAATGCTGTGCCCGTGAGCGTTTACCCATTTGTCGCAAGGGTATCCTACTTCACGTAGCCCATGAGTCCGGGAAGGAAGAGGGAAAGCTGGGGAATGTAGGTGACCAGCATGAGGACGCCTGCGATGACGACGAAGTAGGGCCAGAGGAAGCGGAAGACGCTCTCGATCTTGGTCCGCCCCACTTTGACGCCGACAAAGAGGGTTGTGCCGACGGGCGGGGTGATCGTGCCGATGCAGAGGTTGAAGATCATGAAGATACCGAAGTGGATGGGGCTGACGCCAAGTGTCTTCACAATGGGAAGGAAGATGGGTGTGAAGATCAGGCAGGCCGGAGTCATATCCATGAAGGTACCGACAATCAGAAGAACGATGTTGATGATCAGAAGGATCACGTACTTGTTGCCTGTTAAGGCCAGCAGGCCGGCGGATACCGCGGAGGGGATGCCGGTGAAGGCCATGACCCAGGACATGATGGAGGATGTGGCGATCAGGAAGATGATGATGCCGGTCATCTCAGCGGAGTCCAGAAGAATCTTTGGGATATCCTTGACCTTGATCGTGCGGTAGATGAAGGAGAGAACCAGGCTGTAGACGACAGCGACGACAGAACCCTCGGTCGCGGTGAAGATGCCGGCGATGATTCCGCCGATGACGATAATGATCAAAAGAAGAGAGGGAATGGCCTGGAAGAGGATCTTACCGGCCTCTCTGGCGGAGAAATGCTGGCGGTTGCGGTAACCGAGCTTTCTTGCGGTGAAGTAGATCAGAACCATGCAGGCGAGACCCCAGAGAATGCCGGGGATGTAGCCGGCCATAAAGAGGGCCGCCACAGAAGTTCCTCCGGACACCAGAGAGTAGGTGATCATGACATTGGAGGGGGGAATCAGAAGGCCGGTGGGAGCGGTCGCGATGTTGGCCGCGGCGGAGAAGTTGGGGTCGTAGCCCTCCTCCTTCTCGATGGGGCCGATGATGGAGCCCATGGCGGAGGCAGCGGCCGTACCGGAACCGGAGATGGCTCCGAAGAGCATGTTGGCGACGACATTGGTCTGAGCCAGAGCGCCCGGGGTACGGCCGGTAATCAGCTTGGCAAGGTTGATCAGGCGGACGGCAATTCCTCCCTTATTCATAATGTTTCCGGCCAGAATGAAGAAGGGAATGGCCAGAAGCGAGAAGGTGGAAATGCCGGAAAAAATTCGCTGGGCGCCGGTGACGACGGTCGCGTCAGCATTTAAGACGGGCAGAATTGCCGCGATGGAAGAGATTCCGAGGGCGACGGCGATGGGAACGCCGGCGATCAAGAGGATGGCCAGGGTGATCAGGATGATCAGGCCGCACACAATTGCGATATTCATATTATGCCTCCTGTCCTTCTGCTGATGCAGAGGCGTCGATAGAGCCGGTCAGCAGATCGATGATATTTAAGATGCCGTAGATGACGATCAGGGTACCGGTAATGGGCACCACACAGTAGACATAGGCCATGGGAACGCCTAAAGAGGCGGTAGACTGAGTCATCGTCAGACGGGTGATGGAAATGCCGCCGTAGAACAGGACGATGGCGGCGAAGGCGGTGATGAGAAGCTCGATCACAGATTCCAGAGCGACTCTGGCCTTGCCGGTGACCTTGTCGGCCAGAAAGGCCATGCGCATGTGATCTCTCTTTCCGAAGACATAGGCGGAGATCAACAGGGCCATCCAGGTGAAGGAGTAGGTCAAGAGCTCCTCAGAGACCGTAGACGGGCGGTTGAAGAAATAGCGGGTGACAATCTGGTAGGTTCCGACGACGACCATCAGGGCGAAGAGGAAGATGCAGACTGCGGCTAAGACCTTGTCAATGATGTGACGAATCTGATGCAGGATTTTCATGATTTGGAGCCCTCCTTGCTAACCTTTTGATTGATCTCCTGGATGTGGTTGTAGAGATCGACGATCTTGGGATTTTTCTCAAGCATAGACTTCTGCAGAGGGGCGACGGCTTCCTGGAAGGGGGTTAGATCCACATCTGAGAAATGAACGCCCATGTCGTTCTGCGCGGTTGCCTTGGCTGCGGCGACCTGGTCATCCCAGGCGCTGTTCTCCACCTGAGTGGAGAGGGCGGCGGCCTCCTTGAAGATCTGATATTCCTCCGGGGACAGACTCTTTAAGAACTTGACGTTGCCGATCAGCATGTCGGGGATCATCTGGTGTTTGGTGTAGGAGTAGTACTTGGCCACCTCGCCGTGCTTGTTGTTGGTCAGGGCCAGCTCATTGTTCTCGGCCCCGTTGATGACGCCCTGCTGGATGGCGGTGTAGACCTCTCCGAAGCTCATGGGAGAAGCGGCCGCTCCAAAGGCGTTGCACATGGCGATGGAGGCGGGGGACTGCTGCACACGGATTTTTAACCCCTTGAGATCCTCGGGACTGTTGATGGGCTTGGTGGCGTAGAAGCTTCTGGTTCCGGCATTGTACCAGGTGACGACGCGGAAGCCGGCCTCATCGGTGGAGTTGTAGACCTTTTCCATATAGTCCGTGTCGTTCATGGTCTGTATGTAGGCCTTCTCTGAGGTGAAGAGATAGGGCATGGAGAAGATCTGATAGACGGGGGAGAAGTTCTCCAGATTGGCTGTCCCGGCGACGGTGAAGTCGATGGCTCCGGTCTGGGTCAGCTCAATGGCCTTCTGGGCGGAGCCTAAGAGCTCATTGGGGAAGATCTGTACTTCGTACTTGTCCCCCAGACGCTCTTCAATATACTTCTTAAATGCCAGAAGTCCCAGGTGCTCCGGGTGTGTTTCAGATTGGGCATGCGAGATGCGGATGATTCTTTTCCCTCCAGTCAGACTGGACCCGCTCTTGCCGGAACCGCAGGCTCCCAGGGGGAGAACCATGCAGGCGGTCAGAGCCAGGGCAAGGAATCTCTTAATGGATTTTTTCATATGGTCTTGTTACCTCCCGTAAATGTAAGCGATTACATTAACTGAATATAGGGTTCCATTCTTTTGAAGTCAATGAGAAATGAGCGTATGAAAAGAGATTTGTGCAAGCTGCAAGAAAAACGAACTGGGAATTTGTACAGTCTTCCGAAAATGAATCCGCAGCAGAGGGTCAAGAGCGAAAATCAGAGAGGAAAATGCCTGTAAAAGCTCTTGCAGAAAAGGAGAAAAAACATTTCCGCCGGGAAGACGGATGGAGAGAAAATGCAGTATTTACGGGGCTTTTACGGATAGGACATATCCTTAAAAAGGGAAAAAACAGGGGATGTAAAAGGAAGAGAGAAAGAAAAAAGAAGAGCAAATGGCTGCTGAAAGGAGAAGAAATTGAGGGCTTGACAGATGAAAATAGCTGGGCTAATTTGGGAGTGTAATGTAAGTGCTTTCATTAAGAAAGAAGGTATTGTATGGGTCAGTTTTTGAATGAGAACTTTATGCTTTACAACGAGACAGGAAGACGTCTCTTCCATACCTATGCGGAGCAGTTGCCGATCATCGACTATCACTGTCATATCTCCCCACAGGAGATCTATGAGGATCGCCGCTTCGACAATATATCCCAGATCTGGCTGGGAGGGCGCAATCCCGACGGGACCTATTTCGGGGATCACTATAAGTGGAGAGTCATGCGGTCGAACGGGACACCGGAGGATCTGGTGACCGGAGAGGCGGATCCTCTGACCAAGTTTAAGGCATTTGCGAAGGCTTTGGAGATGGCTATCGGCAATCCCATGTATCACTGGTGCAATCTGGAATTGAAGAAGTACTTCGGAGTCACGGAGCCTCTGACGGAGGAGAATGCCGAGAAAATCTACAATCACTGCAATGATATGCTGCGGCATGACCCGAAGATGACAGTCCGCGGTCTGATCGAGCAGTCCAATGTCCGCTTCGTTGGGACGACAGACGATCCCGTCGACGATCTCAAGTGGCACGAGAAGATCGCGGCGGATCCGGGCGTTTCCTTCCAGGTATGCCCGTCCTTCCGCCCGGACAAGGCCATCAATATCCACCGCGAGGGTTTCGCCGACTACATGAAGCAGCTGGCTCAGACAGTGGGCAAAAAATCCCTGGATACGATGGAGGATGTTCTTGACGCCTTAGATCAGCGGGTTTCCTTCTTCAAGGGACACGGATGCCGGGCGACGGATCACGGGCTTGACTACGTCATGTATCGCCCCTGCTCTATGGAGGAGGCAAACAGGGTCTATCAGAAGGCCCTGGAGGGAAAGAGCCTGAGTGATGAGGAGAGAGAGGAGTACCAGACCACCCTTCTGACCCATCTGGCCAGAACCTATCACAGGGAGGGGATGGTAATGGAGATCCACTACTCCTGCCTGCGCAATACCAATGCCCGCATGTTTGCTGCGGAGGGACCGGACACCGGATTTGACACGATCGCGCAGAATGACTGTATTCCGGCGCTGGCTTCCCTCTTGAGCGATCTGGACGAGACAAATGAACTGCCCAGAACCATCCTCTTCTCCCTGGATGCCGCTGACTTCGACCGCATCGGAGCTATGCTGGGCTGTTTCCAGTCCGAGGAGATTCCCTCCAAGATACAGATGGGGGCCGCCTGGTGGTTCCAGGATACGCGCGATGGGATGGAGAAGCAGATGAAGTCTCTGGGGAATCTTGGACTTTTAGGAAATTTCGTGGGCATGCTGACCGACTCCAGATCTTTCCTCTCTTATACAAGGCACGACTACTTCCGCCGGATCGCCTGCAATCTGATCGGCGAGTGGGTAGAGAAGGGAGAGTATCCCGCCATCGAGTCCTCCCTGAAGAAGATTGTGGAGGGAATCAGCTACTACAATGCCGAGCGCTATTTCGGGATTCATGAATAAAGGAAGGAAAAGGGAATATTTCGTTTCCGCAAAAACAAAAATTCAGTAAAAAGGGACATTCAGAAAAATCAGGAGAGGTGAACAGGTGAGTCTACTTAATTATCGGGTATTGGAAAAGAGCAACTACCAGGGGTATATCCTGAAGCCGGGAGCTCCGGTCAAGGTTCTTCAGTTCGGCGAGGGGAATTTCCTGCGGGCTTTCGTGGACTACTGGTTTGACATGGCCAATGAGAAGGCGGGCTACAATGGCAAGGTGGCCGTGGTTCAGCCTATTGCCCAGGGACTGACTCAGCAGATCAACCAGCAGGAGGGGCTCTACACTCTCTATCTGCGGGGCTCTGAGAAGGGGCAGAAGGTGGACCGAAAGCGGGTGATCTCCGCCATTGATGCCTGCTATAATCCATACAATGTCGAGGACTGGCTCAAGGTCAAGGTGATTGCCTGCTCGGATGACCTGGAATACATCGCATCCAATACGACGGAGGCCGGGATCGCGTACGACCCTCAGGCAAGCCTGGATCAGGCGCCGCCCGCCTCCTTCCCGGCCAAGTTGACCGCCCTGCTCTACGAGCGCTACAAGGCGGGAAAGAAGGGGTTGACCGTCCTCTCCTGCGAGCTGATCGACAACAATGGGAGAGAGCTTGAGAAGATCGTTCAGAAGCACATTGAGGACTGGCATCTCGAGGCGGGATTCTCCAGATGGATCGAGAAGGAGAACCTCTTCTGCTCAACTCTGGTAGACCGGATTGTCCCGGGCCGCATTCGCGATCAGAGAGAAGTCGACGAATTAAACCAAATCAACGGCTATGAAGATCAGCTGTTAGATGTAGGAGAGGTGTTCGGTGTCTGGTATATTGAGGGACCAGCGGAACTTGAGGATCGTCTGCCATTTAAGAGAGCGGGACTCAATGTCCATGTGGTCGAGCAGGTTGCCCCCTATAAGAAACGCAAGGTGCGCATCTTAAATGGCGCCCACACGGGTTTTGTTCTGGGAGCCTATCTGGCCGGGGAGAATATCGTCCGCGACTGTATGGAGGACGAGGTTATCCACGGATTTATGAACAAGATTCTCTATGATGAGGTCATCCCCATTCTGCCTCTGGACCGGGAGGACTGCGAGAATTTTGCGGCGGCAGTGACAGACCGCTTCAACAATCCCTTTGTCGATCATCAGCTTTTATCCATCTCTTTGAACTCTACGTCCAAGTGGAAGGCCAGAGACCTGCCCTCACTCCTGGAATATCAGGAGAAATTCGGCAAGCTGCCGCAGGCTCTTTGCATGGGCTTCGCCGCCTATATCGCCTTCTTCAGCAATGACTTGAAGGAGAGGACCGCGGACGCGATCCTGGCCCGTCGCCCGGCAGGAGATGACTATCAGATTCAGGATGATGACTGGGTTTTGGACTTCTACTGGGAGCACAGGAAGGATGATGCAGCGACACTGACCGCGGCTGTCCTTGGAAATGAGAAGATGTGGGACCAGAATCTGAACGCTGTTCCGGGTCTGACAGAGCAGGTCAGCCGCGATTTGGGACTGATCCGGGAGCAGGGGGCAAGGGAAGCCTATGCTTCAGTACTCTGAGCTTTTGGGGAGACCTTCGGAGGGAGATAAAACTGTCCTGAAATAATACCTGATCGGGTTAGAAAAGCGCCCTCCGCGGCGAGGGCAGGCGCGTCCCTGAAATACGACGGCGGTGCGGTCAAGCGCGTCCTTGGAATACGACGGCGGTGTGGTCAGGCACGTTCTTGAAATACGACGGCGGTGCGGCCAAGCGCATTCTTGAAACGTGATGGAGATGCTGGCAAGTGCGCCCTTGAAAGACGATGGAGGCGCAGGGAGCGAGAGGTAGAACAATGCGATATATTCATATTCACCCCAGAGACAATGTCCTGGTAGCTCTTGAGGACTTAAAAGAGGGAGAGCAGATCAATCTGTCTGAAATTGACCTGTCTCAAATGGACCAGGGACAGATGGCGGGGAAGGCGGATGCCGTCTCAAATCCAGGTCAGGGAAATGCATATTCAAATCAGCCGGATACAGCCAGGGATGTCTCGATAAGAGCCGGATCGCTCACCCTCCTTGAGGATGTAAAGAGAGGACACAAGGTTGCTCTGACAGACATCCCTGCCGGGGGCCGGGTGATCAAGTACGGCAACCCAATCGCCATTGCCAAAGAGGAGATCAGGGCCGGCGCCTGGGTGCATACCCACAATGCCAGGACAGCTCTGACCGAGACAGCGGACTATCACTATGATCACCAGGTCTTTCCTTTGCCCAAGCTGCCTGAGCGCACCTTCGAGGGCTATCGCCGGGCGGACGGAAGAGCGGCCATCCGCAATGAGATCTGGATCCTGCCCGTCGTCGGCTGTGTCAATGATATTGCGGGAGGTCTGGCAAGGGAGAACCAGGATCTGGTCAGGGGGAATATCGAGGGCATGTATTCCTTTGCCCATCCCTATGGGTGCTCACAGCTGGGCGGGGATCTGGACGCCACCAGACGCCTGCTGACGTCACTGGTCCGCCATCCCAATGCGGCGGGAGTTCTCTGCGTCTTCTTAGGTTGCGAGAATTTGACCCGGGAGCTCTTCTTAGAAGCTTTAGGAGATTATGATCCCGACCGGGTTAAATTTCTGGTCTGCCAGGATGTGGAGGACGAGTACGAGGAGGGGCGGAAGCTCCTAAAGGAGCTGGCCTCCTATGCCGATCGCTTTAAACGGGAGCCGATTCCTGCCTCAGAGCTGGTGGTCGGACTCAAGTGCGGGGGATCCGACGGTCTCTCCGGAATCACAGCGAATCCGACGGTGGGACGTCTCTCTGACCGCCTGATTGCCCTGGGAGGGTCGACGGTTCTGACGGAGGTCCCGGAGATGTTCGGGGCAGAGAATATTCTCTTCGCGAGGTGCAAGGATCAGGCGACCTTTGACAAGGCCGTCGCCATGGTCAACCGATTCAAGAAGTACTTCGTGGATCACGGACAGACTGTCTACGAGAATCCCAGTCCGGGCAACAAGGCGGGAGGGATCACAACACTGGAGGACAAGTCCTGCGGCTGCGTTCAGAAGGGTGGTTCGGCCCAGATCGTGGATGTCTTAGATTATGCCTGCCCGGTCAGCAAGAAGGGACTGAATATCCTCTATGGGCCGGGCAATGATCTGGTCTCTTCGACAGACCTCGCGGCCAGCGGAGCCCATATGATTCTCTTCACCACAGGGCGGGGCACCCCGTTCGGGGCGCCGGTACCCACTGCCAAGATCGCGACCAACAGCCCGCTGGCTGCCCGGAAGAAGAACTGGATTGACTTTAACGCGGGCACCGTGGCGGATGGACTTGAGACTCTGGATCAGGCCGGCGACAGGCTTTTGGACTTTGTTCTCGCTGTGGCTTCCGGCCAAAGAACTCAGGCCGAGAAGAGCGGCTGCAGGGATATCGCCATCTTCAAGGACGGGGTGACGCTGTGAATCGGTATTCGCAGATTTGACCCGGGGCGTTTACCAATTTAAGGGGATAGGGAAAAATTGAGTTTAAATAAGAGGGAAGGCACTGGTGCTCTGGGATCGATGCCTTCCCCTGTCTGTCTTAAGCCTTTTGGCTCATTTAGTCCCATGCTTTCGCCAGCAGAAAGTCTCTGATATTTTGGTGTTTGATACCATCCCGGCTCATATCAAATTCATCCATAGAGATAACGTACTTGGGGAAGTGATCGCGGATAGGCTTATAGGCGCCGAATTCCCGGGCAATTGTCTCGGGAGACGAGAGCAGATAGCAAACCTGGACATAGAGCTTCTTGTCGGCTCTCTCCGCGACGAAGTTGATTTCCTGCTCGCCGGCCTTACCGATCGTGACATTGTAGCCGCGACGGATCAACTCGATGCAGACAATGTTTTCAAGGAGCTGATCAATATCACGATTGTTTCCGCCATAGACTGCCTGCCGAATGCCATGATCCACCAGATAGTATTTCTCATTGACAGACAGGATGCGCTTGCCGACAAGATCCTCGCGGCGCAGCTTGCAAAAGAGAAAAGCGTCACAACAGGCCCTGATGTAGTTGAGGACTGTTTCGGGAGCAACCCTGCGATTTTCACTCTTGAAGTAGTTGGAAATGCTCCGTGCGCTGAAGGTGTGCCCGATATTGGCCATGACGTAGGTGATTATTCGCTCGAGAAGATCGACATCGCGAATCTTATTTCGTTTGATGATATCCTTCAGGATGACAGAACTATATACATCACGCAGATACTGAAGGGAAGCCTCCCGCTCCTCATGGAGATTGATCAGGAAGGGCATACCGCCCAGCTCCAGATAGCTGTGAAATTCCTTCGCGGGATCAATCCGGGTGGCCGCCTGCTTTCGTCCTATTAGATACTCTTGAAAAGAGAAGGGATAGATGACAAATTCAGTGTAACGCCCACCCAGGTAGGTGGCCAGTTCCGTTGAGAGCAGATGGGCATTGGAACCGGTGATATAAATGTCGCAGTTGAAATCGACACGGGCAGAATTGATGCAGCGCTCCCAATCGGTCACCTCCTGGATCTCGTCAAAGAAGAGATAGGACTTGCCGGAGATCGATGCAATACGTCGGCTGAGTTCCTCATAGAGAGCTCTTGCATTGCAGAATTTGGTATTCGCAAGCGACTCAAAGTTGAAGGAGATGAAGTTGTCATCAGAAATACCCTGGCCTCGCAGTTCATCCTTGATCAGATCGAGCATGACAGATTTGCCGGATCGGCGCATTCCCGTCAGGATTTTGATCAGTTCGTTCCCGATAAAAGGCCGAATGCGCTGTATGTACTGTTCACGTGGAATCATGTCCTCACCGCCTTTCTATGGAAATCTGTCAAGAGCATAGCATATCTATAACTGACAAACCAGTTTAAAATATGATTTATGACAGTTACAATTGACAAAAAATAAAATATAGATATTTTATCAATTATAACTGACAAAATAAATCGGAGCAGATCACCAAAGCCCTCGACCATTTGGCGCGCGAGGTCATGGAGGACTGCGATATCTGTGGAATGAAGGTTGTCTGCGATCAGGTCAGGGAGGTCATGGCCCAGGAGTTCGGGAAGTAAGTATATGTATTGTCGGATCTGTGCTTGTGATTTGCAAAAATCATAGGACTTTTTGCATAATGGTTGTAAAGACGGCAGGGCACTGAAGAGGAGCCGTGTACAAGAGGTTTTCAGGAGTAATGCAACAGTGCCTTGACGATGAAATCCATATAAGCAGATAGGAGAAGCAGAGCATGTGGAGAGAGTGGATGAATATCCTGTCAGGTTGGTCTACTGCAGCGATCATCGGCCGCCTGGCAATTGCCACCGTCATGGGCACCATCATTGGAATTGACCGCGGCTTGAAACGGCGCGGAGCCGGAATTAAGACGCATGCCCTTGTCTGCCTGGGATCAGCCCTTGTGATGCTGACCAGCCAGTATATGATGATGCAGTTCGATCATCAGGCGGACCTGGCCAGGCTGGGTGCCCAGGTTATCAGCGGCGTCGGATTCCTGGGCGTCGGAACGATTCTGGTGACGGAGAAGCAGCGGATCAAGGGACTGACGACAGCGGCGGGTCTTTGGACTTGCGCCTGCGTGGGCCTGGCGATCGGCATCGGCTTCGTGGAGGGGGCAGTTTATGCCCTGATTTTTATTGCCCTTGTGCTTCGCATCCTCAACCGCTTTGACCTCTTTTTACAGAAACACGCCAAGGTCTTCGATCTGTATCTGGAGTTGGAGGACGGCAAGAGTATAGAGTTTTTTCTGCAGAAGATGCGGGATCACAATGTGAAGACAGAGATTATTGAGACCAGGAAAATGCAGGATCCCTGGAAGTACGCGTCCATGGTCATCTCACTAGAGATGGATCGCTTCGGCAAGCGGGCGGACCTGATTAAGGAGATCCGGGAACTTGATTATGTGCATTATGTGGAGGAGATGTGAGGAGCAGCTTTGGCATGTGGGCTTTTTCTTTGATCCGATTGAAAACGAAAATTTGGTCCAGAGGGGACTTTATCTCCAGATGAAAGTGCAACAGACCGCTGCATGGAGAGGGGTTCCCGGTGTGGCGGCCTGTTGTCGATTATGCCAGCAGCAGAGTCATTTCCTTGCGTTGAGTTCGAAGGGAATGAAGATTTCCCTCGGGACAATGTCACTTGGCAGATGCCTTATTGTATGCTATATTTTGAATTTCCAAGAATTTGTCCAGTCCCATGGTCTTCAGCTGGCTCATATAGTCATTCCAGCCGGACTCAACCCGCCCTTGGAGACCCAGTCAGCCTGGGTGGAATCCACGTAGGCGCTGATATCTGTGTAGAGGGTGGCCAGGTTCTGCAACTGTTCCTGAGAGTAGGAGACATTAGGAAAGGCGGGCCTGGCGTACTGAGCGAAGTCCTTGTCCATGGCAAGCTTGGAGGCGTTACCGTTATCGCTTTCATAGGTTACCCTTGCGTTGAATTCGTCATCGACATATTTGGGACCAAAGTCCCGCAGAGAATTGACCCAGGCGAAAGTATCGGCAGAACTGCCGTCGTCTGGTTTTAAGACCTTGTAGTTGCCATCGCTGTTCTTCTTCACCGCTTTGTCGAAGCCTCCGTAGAAGTTCTGAATGGAAGCGTCATCGGTATAGAAGCCGTCAATCCACTTGAGGAGAGTATCCGGGTTCTTGCACTTACTGGTTACGATGAACTCGTAACGGCTGTAATTCAGGTGCTGGGGGTCAGAGGCAATGTACTGTTTGCCATCGGATCCCTTCAGAGCTGGAAGAGGTGCATATTGGTCTGCGTTGGCGCCAAAGGTGGAGTCAGTGGTCCAGCCGGGGGCAGAGCCGATGACAGGAGTTTTGCTCATCAGCTTGGAATCGCGCATGGTGTCATCCTGGGTGAAGATTTCAGGATCAATCAGCCCCTGTTCATAGGCCTTATGCATGGCCTCAATTCCCTTCTTGTACTCCTCCGTTGTGGGGAGGAAGACGGGCTTGCCATCCTTAATGGCCATATCGTATGTGTTGTCGCCGCCGACATTGGTTCCGAAAGGAAGAGTGTAGAAGTAGACAGAGTCAGCATAGCCTTCCCCATAGGGAATCTCGTCGTTGCGGCCCTGAAAAAAGGAATTCACTGGAAGGCTTTGGGATTCACACAGGCTTTGTCAGCCTATCAGGTCGAAGCGGCCAGGAGAATTCTGCTTACAGAGAAAATAGATCTGCTTTTATCTGATATTGATATGCCAGGAGGCAGCGGGCTGGATCTCCTTCGCTGGATGCGCGGGGAGAATGATATGACTCCCTGTATTTTCCTAACCAATTACGCGGATTTTGCCTATGCGCAGGAGGCGGTCAATTTAAAGTGCTTTCATTACTTTCTCAAGCCGGTGGATTACGAAAAACTGACGGAGAATATTGCGAAAGCCATTGCCGAATGCGAGGCTTCTCATAATGATGTTTTAAATCGCTACAGGTTTTTCTGGCAGGAAAACATTTTGCGCAGGGAGATGTGGTGCAGCTGCTCTACGCGTACCTGGAGGGGCGCGGAATTCGTGCCCACCAGCTCTTTGCGGGAGAGATATACAGGACAATTGCGGCCTGTGCGTCAGACCGGGCGGAGGATTTGGAGATGTATTTTCACTATCTTTTCTCTGTGGCCCAAGAGGGTCTGAAGCTGACCTCCTCAGAGAAGAGTATTGCCGCCCGCGTGCGTGAGTATGTAGATGAACATTATCAGGAGGATATTGGCAGGGAATCGCTGGAGGAGATTCTCTATTTTGATCCGGATTATACTTCCAGGCTTTTTAAAAAGGAGATGGGCGTTTCCTTCATGACCTATGTTATACAGAAGAGAATCAGAGAAGCCAGGCGACTTCTGGCTCATACCAATCAGCCGATCAATCGGATCGCAGCGTGGGTAGGCTATGAGAATTACTCTTACTTCACCAGGTTATTCAAGCGGGAGGTCGGTATGACCCCGGCTGAGTACCGGGCAATGAAGAGGAGTGACAGGGGATAGGGCCAGGGATTATGTGATTGGTGCAGGATTGAAAATGCACATATCATTGTGAAAACCGTATTGGTCAGAGTATGGCTTTTTGAGTCCGCTGGCCACATCAAGAATCATGTGGAAAATTTCATTGCCGATATCCTGGATGGTGGCTTTTCCAATAGCAATATCGCCTGCAGAAATATCAATCATGTCAAACCAATGTTTTTTCATGTCATTTCGACTGCATACTTTAATAACTGGGGCAATTTCAAGTCCGTAAGGAGTTCCGCGACCAGTCATGAAAACCTGCAGACCAATACCGCTGGCTACCTGACTTGGGCCACAGACAATATCACTGGCAGGAGTGACAGCACAGATAAGGCCTTTTTTGCTTGGAAGTTCTGCCGGACCAATGACCTGGGTGATCGGTGCGGATCCAGATTTTGCAATACTTCCCATTGCCTTCTCAACAATATTGGAGAGTCCCCCGGCTTTGTTGCCCGGACTGGGATTCGCGTCTCGGTCTACTTGGCCTGCCTCGAGGTAGTGATCATACCAGGCAACCTCCTGAACCAATTTATCTCTGGCCTCTCGATCGATACAACGTGCGGAAATCAGGTGAACACCGTCTCGAAATTCTGTGATTTCGCTGAACATTACGGTAGCCCCTCCCTTGACGAGCATATCAGAAGCATAGCCTGCGCTGGGATTTGCGGTTATTCCTGAAAAAGCATCTGATCCGCCACACTGCATTCCGATTCGTAGTTCAGACAAAGGAAGTTCTTGACGACACCTTTGGTTGAGTATTTCAAGCTTTTTTTTAGCCATGTCATAGATTGCCTGCATCATGGCATCGTGTCCCTCATAGTCTTGAAGTGTCAGTACGTTTTCAGGAATGTTTTCTTCATCCGTAAGAACCTTGTCATAGGTGAGTTTTTCACAACCTAAGCCAACTACCATGATCTGTCCGCCAAAATTGGGGTGATGAATCAGGTTTTTGATGGCACGAATCGGAATGACGGCATCGGGGGCATTGATGGCGACACCGCACCCATAGGGATGAGAAACAGCGACAATATCATCCACATGGGGATATTGCGGCAGAAGGCTGCGTTTCATCTGCTCAACAGCAACCTTAAGCACACCAACGGTGCACTGAACTGTGGTGACAATACCCAACATGTTTTTGGTGCCGGCAGGCCCGAAATTGTTTTTATATCCCATCCAACTGGTTCGGGGAGGATCTGGAAGCAAAGAGTATGGTCTGATATTGGTTCCATAGGGGAGAGCGTCGAGGGAGGGACGATCCGGCAGGTCAAGAGAACTCTCATTAATCCAGCTTCCAGCTGGTGTGAAGGACTTCGCTGTACCAAGACAGACTCCATAGCGCAGAACAGGAGCACCTTTTGGTAAGTCACAAAGAGCTATTTTATGGGATTGTGGAATATCAGTAAGTGCGACAATTCCGTTGCCGATTTTGGTTCCGGCAGAGATATCGGAGAGTGCGATAGCGACATTATCACGCACATTGATCTGATAGACGTGTTGTAAAGACATAAAAACTCCTTGGATGCAATGTGATGTGTTTGCTTTTATCATAGTGACACGCTTAGAGCTTTTCTATTGACGGTGCTAACAAGAATTTACCTCAAAATACAACAAGGGGAACAAAATTTCAAAAATGAAAAAAATAATTTCTGATTTGAAATATCCCGATGAAGGAGAAATAATAGAGAAGAGGTACAAATAAAGAAAAATCGAGAATTTAAGGGGAAATCGGATGTCTAAATTAGCTTTTTTATTTCCAGAAGAACAGATGGTAAAGGATGCTGAGGAAATGATCGCCGAGCGTCAACTTGAAATTGCTGTATGCAAAAGAGTCTATACCGCGGATGCAGTGGACGAGGCGAGAAATGCTCTGATGAATGGAGCCAAAGTTATTGTTGCCAGAGGATTTCAGGCGCTTTTGATTCGAGAGTATACAAACACCCCACTGGTTGAAGTTAAATTGACAGTGCAGGAAGTGGGGCTGTTGATTAAAAGAGCGAAGCGATTGACAGGAAAGAAACATCCATATATTGCCTTGATTGTTTTTCGGAATATGGTCACAGATCTCTCGCATATTGAGGAACTTTTCAATGTGCGGTTTCGTCTTTTCTATATTGAAAAGGCAATGGAGGCACTGGAAGTTTTAGAAGGTGTTAAGAATGATCGACCGGATTGTATTATAGGCGGTAATGTGGCAATTAAGGCGGCTCAGGAACAGGGATACATGACGCTTTTTTACAGTTCCACAAGAGAATCTGTGGTGGAAGCAGTTGAAGCGGCAGTGTGTCTGGACCAGGCTCTTACACAGCGGCAGCAGGAAGAAGCTCAGTTTGAGACGGTTTTAGATGCGAGTTTTAACGGAATTATCAGAGTGAATCAAGATGGAATAATTATCGTTGTTAATCATTTTATAGAAGACCTGGTTGGGATGGATAATGAGGCAGTGAAAGGACAGCGATTAACAGAGATTTTTCCACAGATCAGCATGGAGCAGGTCGAGGGGATTCTTCTTGGAGAAACAAATCAGATTACGTCATCAGTCACAATACGAAATAAACCGATGGTAATTTTCATGGCGCCGATCGAGGTAGATGGGTGTATCACGGGTGCAATTATTTCAATACAGAAAGGTCAGGAGATACGGATTGTCAGCAGAAAAACGGAGCAGGACATGCGAATGCGAGGCTTTGTTACGCGTCAGACGTTTGAGATGCTTTCGGTTAAAAGCAAGGCGAGACGTGAAATAGTCGATCTGGCACGAATATACGCAGTGTCCAAAAGTCCCGTTTTTATGAAACTTCCGTCTGGAGAGAGCGGAATGGATCTGGCCAAAGCAATCCATAACAATAGCGCATGCAGGATCGGACCTTTTGTCAGTCTCGATTTAGGAATACTCTCAGAAGAGGAACAGGGGGCAGCCTTGTTTGGATCTTTAGAGGACGGTACAGAAGGAGATGTGGGAAAAGAAAGGGAGGTACCAGGTGAAGGAGCAATGCGATTGGCAAATCATGGAACGCTCTATATTCGAAATGCAGAGTGTCTTTCTAAATTAATGCAGAGAAAAATCATGAGAAATATTCTTCCTATGTCGGAGATCAGAACAGATGCGCAGAAGATGACCTGTTTTGATGTCAGATTTATTTTCTCATCTCAAGATGATTTTCGCATTCTGATGGAAGAAGGAAGGCTTATTCCTGATTTTTTCTACGCGACGAATTATCTTTTGCTGCAGATGCCACCGATTCGACTTTGCCCAGAGGATTTATATCAGCTTTTTGATGAGTGTATTCGCTTGTATTCAAAACAATATCATAAAAGCATTCATCTTACTGAGGGAGCATACTCCTGTCTTCTGTCATTTGCATGGGAAGGGAATGATCTTCAGATCAGAACCTTTTGCGAGAGACTTGTATTGACTGCGAAGAAGCGAGTGGTTGATGAGATTGTGCTAAAAAAGTTATACGAGGAACTGTATCCTCAATTGAAAAGAGTAGATGGGGCAACAAGACAGATTATTTATCAGTCTCCGGAAGGCGAGCAAATTTGTGAACTTCTGCAGAAGCATTTTGGAAATCGAAAAGCAGTTGCGGATCAACTGGGAATTAGTACGACGACGCTTTGGCGCCGCATGAAAAAGTATGGAATTGAGAAGTGACGGAAATTATTAGAGGGACAAATTATGATATGAAATGAATGAAATAAATCCGAAATGAGTAATAGCAAAAAATGAAAATGTGATACTGCTACACAAAAATATAGATGAAATCTTGATGACTTCGCCCATGGAATTCAGATTTTTAGTTGTATATCCTAACTCTATCAAACAACAGAGCGCGCTGTTGCATAGGGAGAAGGTAAAGTGAAAGTCAAACTTGAAGGGAGTTAGGAAATCCATGAGTGATGCAAGCAGGATGATACTGGGATTGATCATTGGCATAGGACTGATGATTTTCCTGGTCATGAAAACAAAGGTTCACACATTTATTGCACTTCTTTTGGCAGCTCTGGTTACTGGATTGATTGGGGGAATGCCGATCAATGATGTCGTATCAGGATCAAAGAAAACGGTGGGGGTTATCAGTGCGATTCAAGATGGTTTCGGCAGTACATTAAAGAGTACGGGCATTATCATTGGCCTTGGCGTTATGATGGGAGGAATTTTAGAAGCATCAGGGGCAGCGGAACGTCTGGCTTTTACGTTTATTAAGAGGCTTGGTCAAAAGCACATTGATTGGGCGTTAGCTATTACAGGATGGGTGGTTGCGATTCCTGTTTTTGCGGATTCCGCGATTGTTATTTTCGCGCCCCTGGTCAAGGCACTTTCTTCCGTAACAGGAATTTCTGTTGTCGGGCTTGCGCTTGCCCTGGCCTGTGGACTCCAATTGACCCATTGCCTGGTTCCGCCAACACCTGGACCGCTGACTGCGGCTGGCATGCTGGGAGTGGATGTGGGACAGATGATCTTTGTTGGGGCCCTGGTTTCTATTCCTATGCTGATCATTGTGATGTTTTATGTGAAATCAATTGGCAAGAAAATTTATCAATTGCCTTTGGAGAATGGAGAGTTTGAGCGCAGGGATTTCAAGAAAGAATATATTAGAACTATGGATGAGGTGGAGAGTGTCATGGACACGAAGAAGCTCCCGGCATTTGGAGCCTCAATAGCGCCTATTATTGTTCCGATTTTACTTATTTTTGTAAAGACTTTTTGGGATATGTACAAGAAGGGAAATACTTCTGTTGCCGGAAGCATACCAGACACTCTGATCAGTCTTCTGGGAGCCCCCATTGTTGCGCTGGGAATCGGTACAATCTTGGCAATCTATGGTCTGGTCGGAAGTGTCGATAAAAAGAAGGTTCTGGGGATTATGGATCTGGCAATCAAAGATACTGGAGCAATTATGTTGATTACCGGGGCTGGCGGATCTCTGGGAAATGTGATTAAGGTTGCAGGTATTGGAGATGTTCTGGGAAATGCAATTGCGGCGACACCTCTTCCGGCAATCCTGATTCCATTTATCATTGCAGCTTGCATGAGACTTGCGCTGGGATCTGCGACTGTGGCGATTACAACGGCAGCATCTATTTCGGCGGGTCTGATCGGGACGATTTCGGTATCTCCACTTTTGATGGCTATCAGTTCTTGTGTCGGAGCGATTTCTTTCTCCTACTTTAATGATTCTGGTTTCTGGGTATTTAATGGTATGTTTGGCTTATCGGAATTAAAGGATCAGGTGAGATGCAAGACGGCTGTATCGCTGATTATGGCGGCGGTGGGGATTGTTGAGCTACTGCTCATGGGATTGTTTATTCGCTGAATTAAATGGAGCGGTTGGCCTAGAATTAGATAAGGAGAACGGAAATGTCAAAGATTATTAAAATGGAAGTAATTCCAGTGGCTGGTAAGGACTGCATGGAATTAAATTTGAGCGGCGCACATGCGCCTTACTTCACTAGAAATATTGTTATTCTGACCGATGAAAACGGAGTTGAAGGAATCGGAGAGGTTCCGGGTGGAGGCAAGATTACAAAAGCATTGGAGGATTGCATCCCTCTCGTTGAGGGAAAGAGAACAGAGGAGTACAGAAATATTCTGCTTGATGTACAACACCATTTGAATTCTAAGGGAGAAGAAGATGTTCGTGGAAACCAGACATTCGATCTTCGAACGGGAGTTCATGTTCGAACGGCGATTGAGGCTCCTTGCCTTGACCTTTTGGGAAAGCAGCTGGGGGTTCCGGTTTGCAGACTCCTTGGTGATGGACAGCAGAGGGATAAGGTTCGGATGCTTGGATATCTTTTCTTTGTTGGCGATCGAAAAAAAACGGATCTGGAATATGATTCGGAGCCGGATACGGAGTGTGAATGGTATCGGATTCGCCATGAAGAAGCTCTTGATGCGGAGCATGTTGTTGCCTTTGCGAAGGCGACACAGGAGAAATATGGATTTAAAGATTTCAAGCTTAAGGGGGGGGTTCTTGCCGGCGATCAGGAGATGGAGGTGATCCGGGCACTGAAGGAAGCTTTTCCAGATGCTAGAATCGATTTGGATCCGAACGGCGGTTGGACTTTGGAACAGGCTTGTGAATACGTCAAGGGGATGAAAGGAATTCTTACATATTGTGAGGATCCATGCGGTGCAGAAGGCGTATACTCTGGGCGTGAGGTGATGAGTGAGTTCCGGCGCCGAACAGGTTTCCCAACGGCGACAAACATGATTGCCACAGACTGGAGGCAGGTGGGACATTCTTTGGAATCGCAGGCGGTGGATATTATTTTAGCGGACCCGCATTTCTGGACTATGAGCGGTTCTGTCAGAGTGGCTCAAATGTGCCATGAATTTGGTTATACGTGGGGGTCGCACTCCAATAATCATTTTGACATATCCCTGGCCATGTTTACGCAGGTGGGGGCAGCTGTACCAGGAGAGTACAATGCTCTTGATACGCATTGGATTTGGCAGGAAGGGAGAGAACGCCTGACCAGAGAGCCGCTGCAAATCAGAGATGGATGTGTGACAGTACCTGATAAGCCAGGGCTGGGAGTGGAGATTGACCGAACACAAGTTGCGAAAGCGCATGAACTTTACAAGAATAAATGTTTGGGAGCCAGAGACGATTCCATTGGTATGCAGTACTTGATTCCTGGCTGGAAGTTCGATCCTAAGAGGCCGTGTCTTGTCAGATGAGACTGGGCTAAGAGGCTGTATTAGCAGCCTGACAGGAACAGTATTGTTTATAGTCCGGTCAGCAGGGCATAGGTGTTATATAACAACTGGATGATTTGATCGAAAGGAGAAGATGCAGTATGAAGATAGGATTTATTGGACTTGGAATTATGGGAAGCCCCATGGCAAAGAATATCATGAAGGCAGGATATGATCTCGTGGTGAACACACACAATGCCGCGACGGTCCGGGAATTTGTCGGTCTGGGTGCGGAAGCGGCTGCAAATGGACGTGAAGTTGCAGAGAAGGCAGAGGTGATCATCACAATGCTGCCGAATTCCCCGCAGGTCAGAGAGGTGTGCCTTGGAGAAGGCGGCGTGCTGGAGGGAGCAGGGGACAGAACGGTTGTCATTGATATGTCATCCATTGACCCTACGGAATCCAGGGCAATTGCTGCAGAGCTGTCTAAGAAGGGAATTGAGATGCTTGACTGCCCGGTATCCGGAGGAGAGCCTAAGGCCATTGACGGTTCCCTCTCTGTGATGTGCGGCGGCAGGAAAGAGATTTGGGACAAGTATTATGATTTGCTTATGACAATGGCGGGGTCTGTTGTCTATGTGGGGCCGATCGGTTCCGGCAATGTTGCCAAGCTGGCGAATCAGATGATTGTTGCAGCTAATATCGGGATTGTCGCAGAGGCTTTGACCTTTGCCAAGAAGGCGGGCACGGATCCGGAACTCGTCTACAAGGCGATCCGCGGAGGATTGGCAGGCTCTACCGTGCTTGACGCGAAGGCGCCGATGATGCTTGCAGGAGATTATAAGCCGGGCTTCCGTATCAATCTTCATGTTAAGGATCTGACGAATGCATTGAATGCATCCCATGCGATCAACATGCCAGTGCCAATGACAGCGCATATGATGGAAGTGATGCAGGAGCTGATGAATCATGAGGAAGGGGGATGCGATCATAATGATGTCGTTCGTTATTATGAGCGTATGACCGGGGTATCGATTGCAGAGGACAAAGAGCAATGAATACAGATTATATCAAAGGGGTGATTGTTCCAATCATCACCCCATGCGATGCGGATGAAAAAATTGATGAGGCGGGTTTGCGGAGACAGGTTGATTTCTGCATTGACGGTGGTCTCCAGGGGATTTTGGCCTTCGGCTCAAACGGTGAGTTCTATCAGATCGAAGAAAATGAGATGGAGCGGGGGTTGGAAATCATGCTTGATCAATCTGCAGGCCGTGTTCCGATCTACTTTGGCATTGGAGCGATTAACACAAGAAAATGTGTCCGTCTGGCTCAAATGGCGGCAGCGCATGGGGTCGCCGGCATTTCCGTGCTTCAGCCGATGTTTTTAAAGCCGACGCATCGGGAACTGTTTTTGCATTTTAAAACAATCGCAGAAGCGGTACCGGATACACCGGTTCTTCTCTACAATAATCCCGGCCGTGTCGGTTACAGTATGACGGCGGATCTGGTTGACGATTTGGCTCATAAGGTGGAAAACATTGTGGGAATGAAGGATACCTCAGGCGATATTACATTGACGGAGGAGTTCATTCGAAGAACAAGGGATGTGGGATTTAAAGTGTTTGGAGGCAAGGATACGCTTCTGTATGCCAGTCTCTGTCTGGGGGCTGTCGGCGGTGTCTGTACATCCGGGAACTTCATGCCGGAGATGATCGAGAAAATCTATGCCAGGTATGTCGCCGGCGATGTAGGGGGGGCATTGGAAGCGCAGTTTGAATTGAATCCGGTGCGCCTGGCTATGGATGGGGCTAGTTTTCCTGTTGCATCCAAGGACATGGCGAATATACGCGGCCTGGCTGTCGGCAATCCTTACAGACCGAGTTTACCGACAGAGGAAGAGCCTGTTTATGAGATGATGTGCGCCAGGATGAGAGAAGCAGGTCTGATTTGATCAGAATTTTTGAAAAGCAGAATAATCTGAAAGAGAGATTTGGCCTGGCTGAAATTTGTATGACAGTTAAAACCTGCCGTAAATGAATCATAAATTTTTATGATTCATTTACGGCAGGTTTTTTGTTGGGACATATAGATTTGTTTATGAGATGGACTTGTATGAATTTGCTTTTTTTGCAAGCATGAAATGAGGGGATTATTGATAAACTGTTAAAATCCCTGCAGAGAACATGCAAAAGAGGTAATATAACAGAAAAGAATGATAGCGTGTTGGAAGCCGCTTTGGACCACGGCTGAAAGTCAGATGATACAGGGTTCATGCCCGGGTCTGTTGAAAAAGCCGGAGCGAGTGAGTATGAGGGAGGAAGAACATGGCAGTAGAATACGCATTCGGGATCGATATTGGTGGAACAACGGTTAAAATCGGCATTTTTACAGATGACGGCAAGTTGGAGGATAAATGGGAGATTCCGACTCGCACCGAGAATAATGGAGAAATGATCTTAGATGATATTGCTGCCTCGATTCGGGAATATCTTGAGAAGAAGGAAATTACTTCGGACAAGGTGCTGGGCATTGGAATTGATGTGCCGGGACCGGTTTTAGGCGCTTCGGTCGTCAACAAGTGCGTCAATTTGGGCTGGGGCGTGACGGATGTCGCTTCCAAGATGCGCATGCTGACCGATGTTGAAAATGTCCAGGTGGCCAACGATGCCAATGCAGCCGCACTCGGCGAGATGTGGCAGGGGGGAGGCCAGGGACATGATAATGTGGTTATGATTACTCTTGGAACTGGCGTTGGCGGAGGCATTATCCTGAACGGTCAGATCGTGGAGGGGAATTTCGGCGCAGGCGGAGAGATCGGGCATATGATTATGAATCCCCATGAGAAGCAGGCTTGTGGCTGTGGCAAGAAAGGGCATCTGGAGCAGTATGCCTCAGCAACAGGCATTGTCCGCAAGGCCAATGAAGTGCTGTCGGCAGATCAGAGAGAGTCTGCCCTTCGCAGGCATAAGAAGCTGACGGCCAAGGATGTCTACGACGCGGCTAAGGCAGGTGATCCGCTGGCGCTGGAGATTGCGGATTTCGTTGGGCGAATGCTCGGCCTGGCCTGCGCCCGTATCTCCTGTGTGATTGATCCGGAGATTTATGTGATCGGGGGCGGAGTGTCCAAGGCGGGTGACATTCTGCTTGAGAGCATCAAGAAGCATTTTATCGAGGAGGCCTTCCACGCTTCTGAGGAGGCTCGCTTTGCTTTGGCAACCCTGGGCAATGATGCCGGCATGTACGGGTCTGTGAAGATGGTGCTGTAGGGTGATTCGGACAAACACATATGCTTCGCCCATGATTGCCCTCCTCGAAGGTCGGTCAATATATAATACAGAAAATGAGGGGAATTATGTGACAATAACGTTGCTGTATGATTTGGATGTTCCATATGTATTCCATGATAATACGTTCCTGCGAGATGTGCTTGATTATACGGAAGATGACCAGGTATCTGTAATTTTGATGAATCCTCCATACGGCGGTTCGGAAAAAGCTGAGGTGAAGAATCATTTTCCGTCCGATTTGGCGAGTAGCGAAACGGTTGACTATGTCGGTTATCATGTATCGTCTGAAGGGAAACGGTCGTGCGGCAGTCATCCTGCAGGATGGTTTTCTGTTCGGCATTGATCTGACCGAGCGGGATTAACTTGAGGTGCCATACTGGAACCTCAAAAAAGAATTGTTTGAGGTTTCAATTTGTGACATCAAAGCAAGGAGAATGGACGCATGAATGAAATAACTACAGAGAATTCAAATGTATTGGATCCTGCTGCAGTCATTAATGCCGATATACGAAGTCTCGTTTATGTAATTCGCGGGCAACAGGTCATTTTGGACAGTGATCTGGCAGCATTGTATCAGGTAGAGACAAAAAATTTCAACAAAGCAGTTGGACGTAATATAGAGCGTTTTCCGGAAGATTTTCGTTTTCAGCTCACGAAAGAAGAATTCGATGATTTGAGGTTCCAAATTGGAACCTCAAACAACAGAGGTGGTCGTAGATACCTTCCATATGCATTTACAGAGCAAGGCATATCCATGTTGGCCAGCGTGCTTCACAGCGATGTTGCTGTGCAGGCGAGCATTAAGATCATGCGGGCGTTTGCTGAGATGCGCCGCTTCATTTCAAACAATGCGCTGCTCTTTGAGCAGATCAGCAGCATTGAATTGAAGCAGCTGGAGTATCAGAAGAGTACCAATGAACGCTTCGACAGGGTGTTTCAATACATTGATAACCATGCCGAATCAGAGCAGAAAATCTTCTTCGATGAGCAGATTTACGATGCGTTCAGCCTGCTGGTCTCCATTATTCAAAAAGCCAGCAAAGAAATTATTCTGATCGACGGATATGTGGATGTTGATACGCTGGATTTGCTGGCAAAGAAGAAAAGCGGCGTCAATGTAAGATGCTATACATTCTCGAACACAACGCTCAGCAAACAGGATATCAGTAAATTCAATGCTCAGTATGCAACGCTGACGGTGAAGAAAACGTCAGTTTTCCATGACAGATTTTTGCTTTTAGACGGAAAGACATCCTATCATATCGGTGCGTCCCTGAAGGATGCCGGAAAAAAATGCTTCGGCATTTCACTTTTGACAGATCCCGATATGGTGAAGGAGCTTTTGGATCGACTGAAAACAGTGTAAGGAGGGCAATATTCATTTCGACATACTCTTTCGATAAGCAGTAGGATTCATTTTCATCTGTCTCTGGAAGGCGCGGGTGAAGGCCTCGGAATTCTCATAGCCGACTTCTTCGCTGATCCTGGCAATGCTCTGCCCTGTGGAGTTGAGAAGGCCACAGGCCCGGTCGATCCGGGTCGTTCGCAGGATAGAACAGAAGTTGCGGCCGGTCTCCTCCTTGATAACCGGAAACAGTGGGATGTGGAGTGGTGAAAATGGCCAGCTAATTCTTGCAGGCTGATCTGCCTGAAATTCTGATTGATATAGGCCAGAGGGGCCATGGCACGCTCGTTGTTGGACTGATTGCGCTCATGTATGATGGAGGCGCTCCGGGAGTATTTGCGAAGAACCTAGGCGAAGAAGATGGGAACCATGTTCTCCAGGGAAAATGCGCTGTATTTATCCTGTGACTGGGATTCTAAGTACATTTCAAGCACAGAATCCCGAATGTCAGAGTCGTCGCCTGTAGAGAAAACAATTCGTTTCATGGGGTGTCTGCTGTAAAGACTGTTCATGAAGAAACTGGTTAAATATATTGAAAAAGACATGTTCAAAGGTCTTTCAACGCAGCAGCAGATTAATCGCGATGCTGTCATTGAAGATTTCCAGAGTGTACTTGCGCTTGGAAGCAATAAAACAGATATCCCTGGCATGCAGGGGAAGGTCCTCTTTGTCCAGGGTTTGTTTGCAGGATCCGGAGAGCATATAGATGATTTCGAAGTAAGTGTGGCTGTGCTCAAGAGCCGGTGTGTAGCGGTAGTGTTTGCTCAGGTAGACAGAAGCAGAGAAAAGCGAGATCAGGGAATGAGAGAGGAGCATCATCCGGCTTGGCTGTCATGCCTGGAGCTGTGCCCCCGCCTGTTTCCTGAGAAAATACTATCAATCAGATTGCGAATTGAAGAGAGATTGATTCAAAGAGGAATATATTAGCTAACGTTACGGGGATTCTGTGGAAAAGTGATATTTCACTCTTCCACAGCCTTTTTAGTCAAATCCTGAACCGCCTGACGCTTGTGGAGTGTAACGGGGATGTATTCCGTATGAGGAAAGTCACTGTAGTCTCCGTTCATCCGTCGGATCAGAATTTTGGATATCTGCAGAGAAAATAGATCCATGTCCTGAGAGACGGCTGTGATCGATGGATATACACATTTAAAAAGAGCATCATCATCAAAAGAAATAACAGAGAAATCCTGAGGGATGCGATAGCCGTGCGTGTTGATTGCAGCGAGTCCGCCCAGAGCCAGTTCGTATGATGTAAAAATCACGGCAGAGATTTCAGGATGCTTATGAATGGCGACAGGGAGAGTCTGCTCCCCGTATTTTTTGATTGCTTCCGGGGTGGTATACCTGTGGCTTTTCTCGATCATTGGAAGCGGCAGTCCGGCATGAGAATAAGAATCCGTAATTCCCAGGATCCTCTGGCCGATATTATATGAATCGTCGAGTGGGGCATTAACATACACATGTTGATGCCCTGATTCTGTGAGATGCTTGGCAATCTCTCTGCCGCCGCTGTAACCGTCGCTCAGCACACAGTCCACAGGGGTACTTTCCATTGCGTTTGGGATCTGGTCAATGACGACGATCGGTATATTTGCACGAATAAAAGGCTGATAGGAAGTGTCCTTTGCGTTGTCGGCAAGAAGAATAATGCCGCTGAAATTTTGAGTGCACATTTCCTGCGTGAGCTTCTTTTTTTGATCCGTATTGCGATAGTAAGAGCGAACGATCACAGTGTATCCGGATTGAGAAAAAATCTGGGTCAAATTCGCGATGAGGGGCCCCCAGAAGTAGTTCCCGATATCGCTGATGATCAGACCGATCAGATTCGTTTTCCCGGAGCGAAGAGACTGTGCCGCCAGATTGGGTTCATAATGCAGCTTTTGGATTGCGTTTTGGATCAGCTCCTGATTTGCCTGGCTGATCGGCTTGTTGTTTAAATATTTTGAAATCGTTGCTGTGGAAAGCCCGGTACTTTTGGCGATATCCTTTATGGTTGTTTTCATGTTTCCCTCACAGAAGACTTTTCTTTTTATTAGCAAAATTTTAGCATCCTTTTTTGCCTTACTCAACAAAATATATGTCATTAGCAGGAAAATAAACGAAACGATTTATACATGATAGAAATATTTATAGTGAAAAATAGACAAAAAGAAAAGAAAATATCTATATAAAACAGACAAATATACAGGATATACTTGAAATATTCTTTTTAAGGCACATATAATATAGCTAAAGAAAACGAAACGTTTTACATATAAATCGAATCTTAAGGAGGGGAAAATGAAGAAACGAATGCTTAGTTTACTGCTGGCGGCTGCAATCACCGGATCGCTCCTTTATGGTTGTGGCAACAAGACATCCAATTCGACGAAGACGGCACCGAATGACGATGCGCTCAATATTGAGAATCGTGAGTACAAGGATGTGCATATTACTTTTTTGAACAGGATGGATTCAGGACTGAAGGATGGGCAGTGGTATCAAAAGAAAATCCAGGAGTTCATGGAGAAATACCCGGGGATTACCGTAGAAAATATTTCGATTCCCACAGAGGCTGATTATCTGGATCAGGAATCTGTACTTATGTCCGATGCCAGCTCTATGCCGAGCATCTTCCAGGAATATGGAGGATCTCGTGTGGCGAACTATATTAAGGCCAAGAACTTAGTTGATCTGAAGCCTTATTACGATGCGGATTCTGCCTGGAAGAATACGTTTGGCGAAGTCGGCTGGGGGCTTACCGATTTTAAAGACTATGGATATAAAGGAGTTTATGGCGTTCCCTGGTCAACGTATTTTATCTCTCTTTTTTACAATGAAGATCTCCTGAAAGAGGCAAATGTTGACCCCAAATCCATCAAGAGCTGGGACGACCTGATGGAGGCCTGCAAAAAGCTCAAGGCAGCAGGGATTCAGCCCTTTGAGATGGGAGAAAAGGATAACTACAGGTTTGGTCATCTTCATACGGTTTTGAACTATAAGTCCTATGGTACAGATGTTGCGACTAAGCTTGGCAAGGATGAAATTTCCTATGATGGCGATGAGGAGAAAGCAATTTATCAAAAGATGATCGATGCGACGCAAAATGGCTATCTGGGAACGAACCTGCTGGGATACGATGATGATCAGGAGCGGGAGCTGTTTAACACAGGCAAGGCGGCCTTTTTGTTCCTGGGATCCTGGTATTGCGCAGAAGCATCAACGGGGAATAATGAGCTCTACAATAACAAAAAAGTACATGCGATCGCTTTTCCCTATGTCAACAAAGAGTATGAGCATTCGGATATGGGCGGGGCAAACGAGTGCTTTTATGTGACAGATACCGGAGATAAGGACAAAATTGCGGCCTCTGTTCTCCTGTTAAAGTTCCTCACAAGCCAGAAGAATATTGATGAACTGGTGGGATCTTATCCTGTGCTGACAGCAGTGAATCCGACCGTTACCGCCGATAATTATCTGATGAAGGAGGTCTCTGACCTGATGAAACAGTCGACGGATATCAAGGGAGATATCGAAAATTATGATACGCAGCAGCATATGATCAACACGGTCCGCAATGCTCTGCAGGGGATCCCGACAGGCCATACGGCGGAAGAGGTCGGAAAGGATATTGTGGAGACGTCAAAGGAGTACGAATAGCTTCTGAGAAAATGAAGGGGACGTTTTCAGAAGCCGGTAGAAGCTCGTGAATTGAGGCTGTGAAAAAATGACTTTCTCATTTCTTCACAGCCCTTTTGGGAAAGGGGTCTAATGATGCGGTCCAGAGCTTATAAAAAACAAAGGCGCCAGGCATTTCTGTTTTTACTGCCGGGTGTTATTTTGACCATGATTTTTGTTATTTATCCGACGATCCGGACTTTTATTCTCTCCTTTCAGAATTGGAACGGAGTGGCAAATGCGGCGAGAGAATGGGTTGGAGTCAACAATTATGTGTCTGTGCTGACAAGCAAAAAGTTTTGGAATGCCATGCTTAATTCCCTGTATTTTACGATAGGCGGCTTTGTTATCTTAATGCCGGTGGCTTTTTTGATGGCTCATCTTGTCACAGCCAAAATTAAATTCACAGGTTTCTTCAAGACGACCTATTTATTCCCCGTTATGCTGGGGACGACTGCGGTCGGGCTGATGTGGACATTTATTTTAAATTCCAAGTTCGGCGTCATCGCTCAATTTCTCACATCCATCGGTCTCTCTGATCATATTATCGATTGGCTGAGCACGCCGACGGTCAATATATGGTGTGTTGTTCTGGTGAATGAGTGGATGTACGCGGGATATAATATGCTCATTTTTGCGGCCGGTCTGGTCGCGATTCCGAGAGATATTCATGATGCCTGCAAGATAGACGGGTGTACTGGAATCAAGAAATTGATTTATGTGACGATTCCACTGTGCAAGAACATGTTTATGGTCTTCTCTGTTCTCTGCATTACAGGGTGTTTGAAAGCGTTTGACATTGTCTGGTCTATGACGAGGGGAGGCCCGATGGGGCGCAGCTCCACCCCGGCGATTCTATTGTACACAGAGGGATTTCAGTTCAAGCTAATGGGACGAAGTAGCGCGATAGGAATTATTCTTTTAGTCCTTGGCCTCGTGATCTCTGTCGGTTTGAATAATACGCTTTTTAAGCCGGATCAAAATCAGTAGGGAGGAATCATCATGAACCGATATGTGATGAGAAGAGGAATCCGAAAGACAGCGCTTTATTTGATTGGTTTTCTCTTAGTTGCCTTGTTTGTGTTACCGCTGATCATTACGTTTTTGTCATCTTTTAAGTCAAACTCGGACATTTTACTTGGAATGTTTTCGTGGCCAAGGGAATGGCTGGTCAGCAATTACACGGAAGCAGTAAAGACGGCCGACGCGCTTCACTCCATTACAAATTCCCTGTTGGTGGCATTCATGACGCTGACGCTTACAATTGTGTTCGCTTTTCCGGCGGCCTATATGCTTGCGCGCAAGGACTACAAATTTATTAAGCCAATCTATTTTCTATTTATGGCAGGGGTCATGGTACCGGTGCACTGTACGCTGACATCCATTTCAGAAATGGCGAGTACCTTTGGAACGAAAAACAGCTATCTATTCCTGGTCCTTCTCTATGTGGCTTTCAATATATCACAGGCGATTTTTCTCTTTACCGGATATATTCGCGGCATTGACCGCGGGCTCGATGAGGCGGCAAGAATTGATGGCGCGAGTGATCTGAAGATCATCTGGGGGATTATCTTTCCGCTTTGCAAACCGATTGTCGCGACAGAGTCGATACTGGTCTTTATCTATGGTTATGGAGAGCTGATCTTCTCCCTGGTACTTCTTACGGACCAGCGAAAATACACCATATCCAGGGCAATGCTGAATTTTACGGCAAATTTCACCACGAGCTACGGACCTCAGTTTGCCTTTGTCATAATGTCCATGATTCCGATGGTTATCGTATATGTTTTGCTGCACAAGCAGGTTCAGGAAGGAATGCTCTCCGGAGCAATTAAGGGTTGAGACTGCTGCTGAGCGATCAAAAATAAGGATATGCCTGTCTGAGGAGGAAGGAAAATGAAAGATACGAAACAAAAATGGTTTAAAGAGGCGAAGTTTGGCTTGTTCATTCATTTTGGTCTCTATTCTCTTCTCGCCGGAGAATATAAGGGGGAGAGAACGGATAGTATTGCGGAATGGATTATGAACGATTTGGATATTCCAGCCAAAGAATATGAAAAGCTGATAAAAGACTTTAATCCGGTTCGCTTTGATCCAAAGTTAATTGTCTCAAAGGCCAAGTCATGGGGGATGAGGTACATTGTCCTGACATCGAAGCATCACGAGGGTTTTGCCCTGTATCACTCCAGGGTATCTGATTACAATATCATGAATACGCCATATGGAAGAGATCTGCTGAGGGAGCTCAAGGATGAATGCGACAGGCAGGGGATGAAGATGGGGCTGTACTATTCGCAGGCTCAGGACTGGGATGATCCGAATGGGTATGCGGCGCGAAAGGATAACAGCCGGAAAAATTTCCGGAAGTATCTGGATCAAAAGTGCCTGCCTCAAATCGAAGAGCTTCTGACGCAGTATGGAGATATCGCCCTGCTCTGGTTTGATACCCCGATGGGGACGACAGAGGAAGAAAGCCGTGAGATTGTAGAGACAGTCAAAAAGCTTCAGCCAAACTGTATTGTCAGCGGGAGAATCGGCAATGGCCTTGGCGAATATATGACGACAGGGGACAATTTTATACCGGCAGTGCCGTTTGAGGGGGATTGGGAAGTTCCGGCAACCTTGAACGATACCTGGGGCTACAGCAAATTTGATCACGCGTGGAAAAATTCACAGAAGTTAATCCGGATACTGCTGAAAATAAATGCCAGAGGAGGAAACTATTTACTGAATATCGGGCCAAAAGCAGACGGATCGATTCCCGAGGAGTCCGTTGAAATTCTTGATCAGGTTGGCGGGTATGTTCGCGAAAATGCGGATAGTATCTTCGATACCTTTCGTCTCCCGAGTTATTCATACGAAATACAGGAGCTGCTGTTTACCTGCAAGCCGCACAAGCTGTTCGCGCATGTAGTGGAAGCGATTCACAGATCCTGCCTTGAGATCTTAAATATTGCCAATCGGGTAAATCGGGCTTATATCACAGCCACTGGAGAGGAACTGGAGTTTGAGAGCGGAATTACCTGTGAGGGAGATGGCTTCCTGAGTATCAGGCTGCCAGAAAAATATAGAGAAAAAGCCTACTATTGTATTACTATTGAATATGAAGAAGAGAAGCCAAGATTTACAGAGATCAGAGACAAAGACTGATCTGTCTGTCACGAGGGGGAGTTGTCAATCACATGTCAGTTACGATTAAGGATGTTGCAAAAGAAGCGGGGCTTGCAATATCAACCATATCCAAATATCTCAACGGCGGAAATGTACGGGAGGATAATAGGATAAAAATCGTGGCCGCGATTGAAAAACTCAGCTATGTGATAAACTCCTCCGCCAGGCAATTGAGATCCGCACGAACTTATATGATAGGCGTTTTGATCGGGGCGGCGAAAAGCCCTTATACGGCAAATCTTTTAAGTGAGATCGAAAAATATCTTCAAGAACAGGGCTATGCGGTCACCTTTGCGGGACAGAATCTGTCACCTGAAAGAGTTCTGCGTTTTGCAAACTACCTGCTCACACAGGGGGTCGATGGGATGATTGTGTGGCCCGTATTTGCCGGCCTGCAGAGCATGGAGTTGCTCAGGGGAGAGAACGTGCCCGTGGTCATGCTGGAAGAAAACTGGGAGGGGTCTCCCTTTGACTGCGTGCAGGTCGACTGCAGCAAAGGCACATATGATCTGGTGGATCATTTGATTCGGAACAAGCATGAGAGAATCGCAATGATCACAGGACCAAGGGGCAGAACAGTAGCAGATGAGCGGCTGAATGGTTATATGAGGGTGATGGAGGATTACTGTCTGCCGGTCAAAAAGGAGGCGGTGATTCGCGCGGATTTCTCTTTTGAGAGTGGATACGAGGGGATGAAGAAGCTTTGGGGATTGAAAGATAGGCCGACAGCTATTCTTGCGGGCAATTATGATTTGGCCCAGGGAATGATGGCGGCTGTGGCGGAATTAAAGATTTCTGTTCCGGAGGAACTGTCGATTGTTGTGTTTGACGATTTTGAGTTAAGCCAAATGGTGAGACCGAAATTGACGGCATTTCAGCAACCGGCAATTGCCCTGGCGGATTCGGCCTGTCAATTGCTCCTGGATCAGATTACAAACGGTATCCCGGCGAAAAGGAGGGTGGTTCGTATTCCCGGAGAAATTCAGTACCGGAATTCTGTCAGAAATCTGCTGGAGTGCGAGACGACAATGCCGACACCATCGTCTGACATCAGAAGATAGAGAACCGCATCCTCTTAGGTTACCGAGACCAGAAAAATGCAGGATCCTTGGAAGTATGCATCCATGCAGAGAATTATAACTCTCATTTCTCTTCCCTGGGGATTCGTATGGTTACCTCTGTCCCCCGGCCGGGAACAGATTGGTAGCTGAGTCCATAGCCCTCGCCGTAGAGGAGGCGGAGGCGGGAGTGGATGTTGTAGATGGCGACATTGGAGCCGTTTGCCTTGAACATGGGGGTGTAGGTCAGAAGATGATCGAGAAGCTCCTGATCCATGCCGACGCCGTCGTCCGAAATCAGCAGATAGAGGGCGTTATCCTCCCAGGCAGTGATGACGATAGTTCCGGTCGGCGGGTTTTTCTCCAGGATGCCGTGGAGGATGGCATTCTCCAGGATAGGCTGGAGGGTGAGCTTGGGGATATGACAGGAGTTCAGCTCGTCCGGGACGTCCACCACCAGGTCGATGGCATTTTCAAAGCGCATATTCTGCAGCTGGACATAAATACTGGCGTGCTCGATCTCGTCTCCGATGGTGGAGACGGGATCTTTTTTTGACAGGGTCAGCTTGTAGAAGCGGGACAGGCGCATGACAATCTCGCTCACTTTGTCGTACTGCCGGGCCTGAGCCATCCAGTGGATCATATCCATGGTGTTGTAGAGAAAATGGGGGTTGATCTGGGCCTGCAGGGCGTTGAACTCAGCGATAGTCTTTTCCTCGGAAATCCGCTGCTGTTCAGCCACAAGCGCGTTGATGCGGCCGGCCATATAGTTGTAGGAATCCACCAGCTGGCCCACCTCATCCTTATAGGGAGAGGGGGGCATGGGAGAGGGGGTATCGTCGGCTTTGACCTGGGACATCTGGGCGGAGACCTGGCGGATTCGCCGGACGATAGACCCGGCCAGAAGCTCGGCGATGAAAATACCGCCGACCATGCAGATGAAAATGATGGCGAGATAGCGCAGGATGATCTGATTGCCCTGGCGGATCAGGCTGCTCTTGGGGATGATGATCACCAGGTACCATGAGGGGCCGGGGATCCTGTGGAAGGCGGCGTAGACATCGGATCCGAGGACATTTTTCTCGACAAAGGCGTTGGAGGACTCCAGATAGTCGGTGATCTGGCCATAGTCGATGCGGTAGGTGGCGGACCGGGCCCTGTCGGTCTCGGCGATGATCTGATTGCGGTCGTTGATCAGATAGGAGACCCCATCGGGAAAGGTCAGATTGTCGCGCAGGGCTTGTCGGTAGAGGCCTGAGGAGTAGTAGACAGCCAGATAGCCGGACAGGGACTTTCCCTGATAGAGAAAACGAAAACGGCGGATGTAGGCGCTGTCGCCGTAGGTGCTGGCCTCGATCGGTCCCAGATAAGAGGAGGGGCAGTAGAGGTGATCGACAGAAGAGGCCTGGAAAATGCCATACCAATAGCGGCCTCTGGCCTGGGTCAGGGGCGCGAATATAGGAGAAGCAGTTGGACTGGCGAAGAAGTCATCCCCCTCCGGAAGATCGATGTAGATCCGGGTCTGATAGCCCTCTGACTGATAGGAATGCGCCTTGGTCAGAAAGTCCTGTGCCAGGGAGGTCTGCGCAGCCTCTTTGAAATCGGCCGGGGCGGCGGATGAGAAGAGATTCTGGTAGTAGGCACAGGAGGACAGGTCGTTGGCGACATTCTGGGAGCGGACGGCAAGGGCTCGCAGAATCGGAGAGGCCTTGGCGGAGGATTTCTGAGCCTGGGAGATGGTGTTGGAGATCACCATATCGCGAAAGTCCGCGGAGAAGGCAAGCCCGATGAAGAGAGCGGGTATGACGACAGCGGCCAGGAGGACAAGGGACAGCTTGGTTCGTATTTTCAGGTTCAGAAGGATCTTTTTCATTGCGAAGCCTCGTTACGACCTTTACAGGCGCTGTCCCAAAATCTCTCAGCGAGTGAGAAAAGAGAAGCGGTTACCTGGCGCTGTGGGGTTACTATTTCCAGAGTTTCTCGCGGAATTCTGTGGGAGAGAGCCCGGTCGACTTTCGAAAGCTCTTGCTGAAATAGTTGCCGTCGTTGTAGCCGACCATGCCGGAGATTTCGCTGATCCGGTTGCGGGGGTCAGACAGGAGCTGCTTGGCCCGTTCCATCCGAAAATCGGTCAGATAGGCATTCAGGGTCTGCCCGGTCTCGCCCTTGAAGAAGGTGCAGAGGTAGGAGACGGAGAGGTTGGCATAGTCGGCGATGTCCTTGACGGAGAGCGAGGACTGGCTGTAATGCTGCCCGATGTAGCTTCGGATCAGATAGATGGTTTGGTTTTCGGCCTTCTGAGAGGAGAGGTCCTCGAAATACGCCCGGATACGGTCCTTGAGTCCCCGGTTCAGGTCATCCAGGCAGAAGCAGGCATTGACCTGATCCATGACGGATTCCGTGGGGGTCAATGGCGAGGGGACAATTCCCTGCTTTTCGCGGATATGGTCGAGCTCGCGAAAGAGATCGATATAGAGGGACTTGATCTGGCTGGGAAGCAGAGCCCGGGATTTGAGGCTGAGATCGGAAAGCTCTGCTCTGTACTGGTTGGCGTCTTCTTTTCGCCCGTCAGCCAGGGCATCTGTCAGAAGACGGCCCAAGTCCTGCAGGTCTGACAGAGAAACTTCTGGGATCTCAGACCAGTCGGTTTGGTTTAAGATGCTGCCGGGTGGACAGGAAAAAGCCCTCTGCAGGAGGAGGACAGCGGACTGAAAGGAGAGATAGGCCCGGCTGATTCCCCGCTCCATTTCTCCGACGGCGACATAAGAGCGGCTGAAGGGGAGGAAGGCCTCCCGCAGGAAATTGGCGGCCAGCTCTATCTGCCGGGGCTGATATCTCTGACCGCTATAGATATGGTAGACCACATAGTAGAGGTGTTTCTCGCTGGAAATGACATGAAGACCGTGGGGGGCCAGCATCTGCGCAAGCCCCTGATGGATGGAGGGAAGCTGTGGAATCACAGAGGAGACGTCCTCTAACTGGACGACAATGGAGTTTACATAGAGAAAGTTATCTTCCTTGTCTTCCCGACAGTAGCTGCAGTAATCGGCCCAGAGACGATCGACCCGGTCGGCGTCCTGGGCGTAGGGAACGGTCAGCTGAAAAGCCAGGGTCTCGGAAATTTGCTCTAAAGACCGCTTGTGACTGTCCTGCTGCAGGCGGTTGGCTTGAACCTGAGATACGGCTTTTCGCAGGGCGTTCCTCAGCTCTTCAATATCGATGGGCTTATCAATGTAGTTGACAGCTCCGAGCCGCAGGGCGGTCTTTACGTATTCCCGGTCGGTGTAGCCGCTCATGAAGATGGTGACCAAGTTAGGATTTGTCTTCTGCAGGGCGCTGACCATGGTCAGGCCGTCCATTTTGGGCATGCGGATATCCGAGAGAAGGAGATCGACCGGCTGCTCACAAGCGATCCGAATTCCCTCCGCCCCGTCTCTCGCGCTGAGAATCTGATCGATTCCCAATCCGGCAAAATCAACCGAGCCCAGGATCCCCTGCCTGGTCAGTTCTTCGTCGTCAACGATCAGTAAAGTCATAATAATCCCAATTTCTCCTCTCACCCTTGCTCTCAGTCTACAAGATTGCCCGGTCGAATGACAGAAAAATAATACCCGGGATCAGAAAAATTTCCTCTTTTGGCGGATGACTCCGGCTGTTAGCATTAATTTCAGAGAGAGTCTATCAGGAAAAGGGGGCGTGAACTTGTCTGATTATGTATTGGAATTAAAGGGAATTACCAAGATTTTTCCCGGCGTTAAGGCATTGGATCATGTGCAGTTCCAACTCAAGCCGGGGGAGATTCATGCCCTGATGGGGGAGAACGGAGCCGGAAAATCAACCTTTATCAAGGTGATCACAGGGGTACACCAGGCGGAAGAGGGAGAGATGTATCTGGACGGCAAGAAGGTCTCCTTCCGGGGGCCGAGGGATGCCCAGGCAGCGGGAATCGCCGCGGTCTATCAGCATCCGACCTCCTACCCGGATCTGTCCGTGACGGAAAATATCTTTATGAATCATGAGCGGGTCAAGGGCGGTTTCATGCAGTGGAAGGAGATGAACCGCCTGGCCCAGGACTATCTGGATCAGCTGGATGCTGATTTCGAGAGCACAGCGGAAATGGGAACCCTGTCCGTCGCCCAGCAGCAGATGGTTGAGATCGCCAAGGCGGTGTCAACATGTGCCAAGATCGTGATTTTGGATGAGCCGACAGCGGCTTTGACGGCCAATGAGTCCGAGAAGCTCTACAAAATTGTAGAGAAATTAAGGGACGACGGGGTCTCCGTCATCTTCATCTCGCACCGCTTTGAGGATATGTACCGGCTGGCCTCCCGGGTTACGGTCTTTCGCGACAGCCAGTATATTGGCACCTATCAGGTCGATGAGATCAGCAATGCCCAGTTGATCAAGCACATGGTCGGCCGGGAAATCAGTGATATGTATCCCAAGGAGAAGGTGGAGGTCGGAGAAGACATGCTCCGCGTCGAGAACTTTTCCAGGCTGGGCTATTTCAAGGATGTCAGCTTCCATGTCAGGGCCGGCGAGATCGTTGGACTGACCGGGCTGGTCGGCGCGGGACGAACGGAAGTCGTCGAGGCGATCTGCGGGATCACGGGACACAAGGATGGCCGGGTTTTTGTCGAGGGCAAGGAGGTTCGCATTAAGAATCCCACGGACTCCAAGAACCTGGGTCTGGTTCTTCTGCCGGAGGACCGGCAGAAGACGGGGCTGATCATGAGCTGGGGACTGGGACGCAATGTCACCCTTCCTATCTATGACCGGCTCTCTAAGCGGGGATTTACCGATGAGAAGCGGGAGAGGACGCTGGCCAAGGAGGTCCTCGAAGGGGTTGACACCAAGGCGGTCAGCATCTTCGACGCGGCGTCGACCCTCTCCGGCGGCAACCAGCAGAAGGTGGTCGTGGCCAAGGCCCTGGCCCAGGACAACATGAAGGTGGTCATCATGGACGAGCCGACCAAGGGTGTTGATGTCGGCGCCAAGTCGGAGATCTACGGCATTATGAGCAAGCTGGCCAAACAGGGCTACGCCATCATCATGGTCTCCTCGGAAATGCCTGAAATCCTGGGGATGTGCGATCGGATCTACGTCATGTGCAAGGGCAGAATCACAGGAGAGCTGCCCGTCGACCAGGCGAGCCAGGAGAAGATTTTAGAGCTCGCCATGGAAAAGGAGTCTGGGGGGAGAGAAGTCTAATGGAGAAGAAGTCATTTTTGAAGAAAATCGGCGGATCAAGAGAGATATCCCTCTTTCTGATCCTGCTTGTCCTGATCGGGCTGGTGTCCATCAAGTCCCCCGGCTTTTTGTCCATGCAGAATATCACGGAAATTCTCAAGAACAATTCCGTGACCATGATCCTCTCGTTAGGGATGCTCATGGTTCTTCTGATCGGGGGGATTGATATCTCCGTGGCCTCCACCCTGGGATTTGCCGGGATGACGGTCGGCATGCTCTTTAAGACCGGCCTGGTGTCAAGCACGCTTCTGGGCTTTGTTATCGCCATCGGTATGGGGGCGGTCTGCGGACTTGTGGTCGGCCTGATTATCTCCTATGGAAGGGTGGCTCCCATCATCTGTACCATGGGCGCCATGTATATCTATCGGGGTCTGGCCTACCTTGTGGCTAATGACCAGTGGGCCGGTGCGGACGCCCTGGGAGAGTTCAAGAGCTTCGCTCTGACGAGCAGTCTGGGCATCAACAATGTCATCCTGGTCACGATTGTCTGCTATCTGCTCTTCTTCGTTATTTTGAAGTGGACCAAGTTCGGCCGCAATATTTACGCGGTCGGCTCCAATGAAGAGGCGGCGGGGATTTCCGGAATCAATGTCCATGGAGTCAAGATCGCCGTCTATACCCTGATGGGTACGCTAGCAGGACTGTCCGGAGCCCTGTCCACATCGGTCTATGCGTCAGCCCAGCCCAATATGCAGTACGGCAAGGAGATGGACGTCATCGCGGCCTGTGTCATCGGCGGTGTCAGCATGAGCGGCGGCAGAGGCAGCGTCATCGGCGCCCTCCTGGGAGCGCTGATTCTGGCGGTTATTTCCAAGGCCCTGCCCCTGATCGGAATCGGGGCTTTGGCCCAGAACACCATCAAGGGGGTTCTGATCGTCGCGGTAATCATTGCCAATGTCATCACGCAGAGGATTATGGTTCGGTCGACGCTGGAGAAGAGAGAGATCTAAGGGGGATATTATGGCAGGAAAATCTGGAAGAACGATTGCGGCAACCGAGAACAAGCCGCTGGCAAGCAGACTGCTGAACTGGGAGTCCATGCTCGTAGTTCTGCTTGTGCTCGTCAATATCATCTGTATCGGCATTTCTCCCGTATACAACGCGACCAATCTGCTGCGGGAGAGCCCCAAATACCTGGCGGAGATTTTTCTCCTCTTTCCCATGGCCTTCATTCTGCTTCTGGGAGAGATCGATATCTCGGTCGGATCGATTGTCTGCCTCTGCGCGACGACGGCCGGCATGGCGTCCAACCTCAAGATCCCCTTCGTCGGCGTCTTTCTTCTGACCCTCCTTGTGGGTCTTGCCTGCGGGGCCATCAATGGACTTCTGGCCGTGGAATTCCGCGAACTGCCGACCATGATTATTACGCTGGGAACACAGATCATATACCGGGGGATAGCGGAGCTGATGCTGGGCGAGGGAGGGTCAGTCTCGATCAAGGATTTTCGGGGATTTAAGGTCCTGTCAACCAAAGTCGGACCCTTCCCGATCAGTTTCTTTCTGGTCGTGCTCACAGGCATCGTCTTCATCATCGTCGCGTCCAGGATGAATTACGGACGCAAGCTCTATGCCATCGGCAGCAACGCGAGAACATCTTTCTATTCCGGGATTAAGGTGAAGCGGACGATCTTTATCGCATACGCTTTGATGGGTCTCTTTTCCGGTCTTGCCGCTCTCTTTTTGACAGCGGCGACCTATGGGGCCAATACGACGACCGGCAAGGGCTTTGAGATGGACGCCATTGCCATGGCTGTATTCGGCGGGGTGTCCACGACAGGAGGAAAGGGAAAGATCCTGGGAGCCTTCATCGCGGCCTTTACCATCCTCTGTCTTAGGGTCGGCCTGGGACAGAAGAACTTAAATTCACAGATCATCTTGATTATCATCGGCATTCTCCTGATAGTCTCTGTCCTGATCCCCAATATTTCCGGCGGATTCAAGGTCAGAAGAAAGCAGGCGTAGAAAAAAGAATATGAGTGTCCTCAGGGACTCATAGATATAGAAATCATGGGGTAGACAGAAGGAGGAAAACCATGAAGAAGAAAGTGTTGAGTTTGCTTTTATGTATGACCATGGCTGTGGGGCTCTTCGCGGCATGCGGAGGGAACTCCAAGAAGGAAGAGTCCAACAAGTCGGGCGGAGATGCCAAGACGGAGAGCGCGTCCGGCAAGACCTTCGCCCTTGTTCCTAAGAGCGCGGGCAATCCCTTCAATGAGAAGGAGGCCGAGGGCTTTCAGAAGGCCGTTCAGAAGCTGGGCGGCAAGGCTGTCGTTCAGTATCCGGAATCAGCCACTGCGGATGCGCAGATCACAGTCATTCAGTCTCTGATCTCACAGAAGGTGGATTCCATCTGTGTGGCAGCCAACGATGAGAATGCCCTGGCAGCAGCCCTTCAGGAGGCAAAGGACGCAGGCATCAAGGTCTGCTCCGTAGACTCTGCTGTCGCCGCGTCCAGCCGCGCGGTTCATGTCAATCAGGCAGGTACCGATGAGATCGGATCCGCCCTGATTCAGGCGGTCTATGATATCACCGGAGGAGAGGGACAGTTCGCCATCCTCTCCGCGTCTTCCCAGGCAACCAACCAGAATGCCTGGATCAGCTCCATGAAGTCCTACATGGAGAAGGACAGCAAGTACTCTAAGCTTGAACTGGTAGAAGTGGCTTACGGGGATGACGAGGCGCAGAAGTCTACGGATCAGACCCAGGCCCTCCTGCAGAAGTATCCCAAGCTCAAGGTCATCTGCTCCCCCACGACAGTAGGTATCTCTGCCGCGGCCAAGGTCCTGCAGGACAAGAAGTCCTCTGTCAAATTGACCGGACTGGGACTTCCCTCTGAGATGGCAGCCTACATCGGAAATGACGACGCACATTCCTGCCCCTATATGTTCCTCTGGAACCCCATTGACTTAGGCGCTCTGGGAGCCTATACGTCAGCAGCTCTTGTGACGGGAAGCATCAAGGGAAATGAGGGGGATACCTTCAAGTGCGATCTGGGCGACTATAAGGTGGTCAAGGCTTCTGACGGCGGCACCGAGATTATCCTGGGCGCTCCCTTCAAATTTGATCCCAGCAATATCAACGAGTGGAAGAGTGTATATTAATGGTCAAGGGATTTAAGATGAAACTCTATCCGGGTCAGGAGGCGGAGTATGAGCGCCGCCACAGGGAACTCTGGCCCGAGATGGTTGAAATGATCCATGCCCATGGAGGCAAAAACTATTCCATTTTCCTGGACCGAGAGACCCTGACTCTCTTCGCCTATATCGAGATAGAAGATGAAGAAGTCTGGAACCAGGGGGCGGACACCGCGATTAACCGCAAGTGGTGGGACTTCATGGCGGACATCATGGAGACCAACCCGGACAAGAGTCCGGTGGCGGTGGATTTAAAGCCACTCTTTCATCTGGATTAGCTGATCCGGGGAAAGCGCAGGATAGGAAGTTTTTAAGAGCCTGGGCCCTGCAAATGAATATCGGGGCTAAAACCCCGTGAATGAAATATCGGAGCACGGAGCCCCAAAATAAAATATCGGATCCTGAGTTTCGGAAATAAAATATCAGGAGTCTGGGTCCTATGAGCCCGGCTAATCTGTCATCGTAAGGCAGATTGGCCGGGTTTTCTAATAAAAAACTCTCGCGAAATAATAGCATCGCAGAAACTGTGAAATATTTGTCAAAAAACGAGCAATACTTGCCAGAGGGACTTGTAAATTCATCCCCTGTCAATTACTCTTAGAACAGAAAAACCGAAACGTTTCGGATTTGCAATGATTTGTAATGTCAGGGAAAAAGGAAATAAGAAGCTATCGGATGTAATTGATCGTAAGGAGGGGAAAATGTCATTTGTCACTTCAGACAAGATGCTTGCGGATGCCCAAAGAGGGCGTTACGCAGTAGGAGCCTTCAATGTAGAGAATATGGAGATGATCAAGGCGGTCATCGCCGCCGCGGAGGAAGCGCAGGCGCCGGTCATGCTGCAGACGACTCCCTCGACGGTCCGCTACGGTTCGCTGGAGACCTTTGTCGCCATGGTGAGGGCGGAAGCGGATAAGACAGAGATCCCGGTCTGTCTCCATCTGGACCATGGGGACAGCTTTGAGCTCGCGATACAGGCCATTAAGGCAGGATATACATCGGTCATGATTGACGGCTCCAAGCTTCCTTTTGAGGAGAATGCCGCACTGACCCGGCGTGTGGTCGATGTGGCTCGTGCAGTCGGAATTCCGGTGGAGGCTGAGCTCGGCAGGGTCGGCGGCAAGGAGGATGACCTGGAAGCGCATGCCGATCAGAATACAGATCCGGATCAGGCCAGGCAATTCGAGGAGTTGACCGGCATTTCGTCTCTGGCAGTAGCCATCGGGACAGCGCATGGTTTTTATGTGGGAGAGCCTGTGCTGGATAAGGAAAGAGTGGCGGAGATCGCTGCCAAGGTCAAGGCCCCTTTGGTGCTCCACGGGGCTTCCGGTCTCAGTGAGTCGGACGTTAGAGAGTGCGTGTCCAAGGGGATGTGCAAGGTGAATTTCGCCACTGAGCTTCGCGTCGCCTATACCGACGCGGTGAAAAAGCTGCTGGCCGAGGCTCCGAAGACCTATGATCCAAAGAAGCTGGGACTGGCTGCCACGGAGGCGGTCAAAGAACAGGTGATTGCCCGCATGAAAATGTGCGGATGTGTGGGAAAGGCATTTGTCTGAAGGACAAGGAGCATCTATGGGAGCGACCATCAAGGATATTGCCCGGGAGACAGGGCTTGGTCTGGCGACCATATCCTCCTATCTGAATGGTAGAAATGTCCGGGAGAAGAACCGGATTAAGATCGAGGCGGCGATTGAAAAGTTGCACTTTGAAGTCAACGAGACAGCCCGGGGCCTGAAAACTAACCGGACCAGGACGATCGGGATTTTGATTCCGGAGCTCAACAATGTCTTCTGCGCTGAGATTATCTCCGAGGCGGAAGACATTCTGCGGCAGAAGGGCTATGCGACCATCCTCTGCGACTGTCGCACGGATCCCGCGCGAGAGAGGGAAGCCATTGCCTTTCTGCTGCGCAGGCGGGCGGACGGCCTGATGGTCATGCCGACAGGGGAGAACGGAGAAATTTTAAAGACCTTCCTGCGCCGCAAGCGTCCTGTGGTTGTTCTTGATCGAAAGATCAGAGGGCTGGACGCGGACTGTGTGCTTGTTGATAACGAAGACGCGGCCAAAAAGGCGGTGGATCGATTCCGGGCAGCCGGGCACACAAAAATCGGACTGATTACCGGCCCGCAGGATATCTATACTGCCGCCGCCAGAAGGCAGGGCTTTCAGGCGGCCATGGCAGACGCCGGATTGGAAGTCTCAGATTCTATGGTCGTCTGCGGTGATTACACGATTCAGGGCGGGGCCAGGGCCATGCACAAGCTCCGGGAGGAAGAACCTGAGATCACGGCGGTTCTTGTCGCCAACTACGAGATGACGATCGGAGCCATGATAGAAATCAACGAGTCCGGGATTCAGATTCCCGAAGAGATGTCTGTAATCGGCTTTGACAATCTGGAGTTTGCCAAGGCAGTTGCCCCACGTCTTAGCATTATCACCCAGCCCACCAGGGAGATTGCCAGGGAGGCGGTGGACCTGCTCTTGACCCGCCTGTCGGGCGATGCCGGGAGGCCGACGCAAACCGTGGTGCTGCCGACCGATTACGTTGAGGGGAAGTCCGTCGGGGTCAGGGCAGAAGAGGTGAGGACTGCGCCTTCTGACGAGAGATTGTCGGACAGGATAATCCCGGGCACTTGAGGAGGGATTGTCTGCATGTCGTCAGGAAGTTTGCGATGGGGAGGAAACCCCGGACATCTGAGAGAACTGTATTTATACCGGGCAGAATGATACGAATCCGGGAAAATCCTGGCAGTCTGAAGTATATTGTCGGACAGAACATCTGTGAGGGGAATTTATGGGGACATACTTGTTGGGAATCGATATTGGGACCAGCGCCTGCAAGGTCGCCGTCTTTGATCAAAAGGGGCGCTTGATGGCCTCCGGGACGGGCGATTACAGGGTCTATTATCCACACCCCGGCTGGGCGGAACAGGATCCGCAGGACTGGTGGAACGCGGTCTGCCGGACACTTCCCGGGGTCTTAGAAAAGAGCCACATTCATCCGCGAAAGATCGCAGGGATTGGAATTGCCGGCCAGAGCTGGTCTGCCGTCGCCCTGGATCATGAGGGAGGGGTTCTTTGCAGGACACCCATCTGGATGGATACGAGAGCGTCTGAGATCTGCCGGGAGGTGAATGCCAAAATCGGAGCAGACAGGATCTTCGATTTGTGCGGAAATCCCCTGCAGCCCTCCTACACCACGCCAAAGATCCTCTGGTATCAGAAGAAGACACCTGAACTGTACGGGAAAATCCGCTGGATTCTACAGTCCAACAGCTATATTGCGTATCGTCTGACCGGTCATCTCTCGCAGGACCTGTCGCAGGGCTATGGCCTGCATTGCTTTGATATGGCAAGGGGAAGATGGGATGGTGATATGGCCGGGGATATGGGCATTTCCACAGATATTTTTCCGGACATCTATCCCTGCCATGCCATTGTGGGAAAGGTGACGGCTCAGGCGGCCAAAGAGTGCGGACTCTGCCAGGGAATCCCGGTTGTGGCCGGTGGTCTGGATGCCGCCTGCGGAGCCCTGGGAACGGGTGTACTGCATCCGGGACAGACCCAGGAGCAGGGAGGTCAGGCCGGAGGGATGAGCATCTGCATGGACCAGCCGCGGGGAGACGTGAGGCTGATTTTAGGCTGTCATGTTGTGCCGGATCGCTGGCTCTTACAGGGCGGGACCACAGGCGGCGGCGGTGTGATGCGCTGGCTGGAGAAGGAATTTGGCGCCTATGAGAGAGTCCTTGCCGAAAAGCAGGGGAGAAAGTCCCTGGATCTTTTGAATGAGGAGGCGGATGCCGTGGCGGCCGGAAGCGAGGGGCTGATCTTCCTCCCCTATATGGCGGGGGAGCGCTCTCCGATCTGGGACCCAAAGGCCAAGGGCGTCTTCTATGGACTGGATTTTTCCAAGACCAGGGGGCATCTGATTCGCGCGGCTATGGAGGGGGTAGCCTTTTCCCTAAAGCACAATCTCGATGTCGCCGAGTCCCTGGGAGTCAAGGTGGATGTCCTTCGCGCCATGGGAGGAAGCGCCAACTCTCTCCTCTGGACCCAGATCAAATCGGATGTCACCGGCAAGCCCGTCGATGTACCGGCGTCTGATACGGCGACGACGCTGGGAGCAGTTCTGTTGGCTGGAGTCGGCGTCGGACTGTATGAGGATTTTGACCGGGCGGTGGATCAGACCGTTGAGGTTCGAAGAAGGCACCTGCCCGACCCGGATAAGAGGCTTGTCTATGAGGCCAATTACAGGAACTATCGGAAGTTATATGACCAGCTCAAGGATATGATGAGAGAGGGAGGAGACAGTTGACAGCAAAGACGATGAAGGCCGGCCTGCTGCGCGCCACGTGCGACATTCGCTATGAGGATATTGAAAAACCGGTTCCCCGGAGAGATCAGGTTTTGATCAAGGTGAAATATACCGGGATCTGCGGGTCTGATATTCCCAGGGTCAACGGCCGGGCGGCGCATTTTTACCCCATTGTCCTGGGACACGAGTTCTCGGGAACTGTGGAGGAGGTCGGAGAGGATGTGACGAGCTTGAAGCCGGGCGACCGCGTGGCCGGGATCCCTCTGATTCCCTGCATGAAGTGCGAGGACTGCCAGAGGGGGAACTATTCGCTCTGCAAGAACTATGATTTCGTTGGTTCGCATTCCTTCGGGAGCTTTGCGGAGTATGTTTGTGTACCGGAGACAAACGCAGTGAAATTCGATGACTCGGTTTCCTTCCGCCAGGGGGCCTTTTTCGAGCCGGCCACGGTGGCTCTGCACGGCCTGGAGAGGACGAATTATGTCGGAGGGAGAACCGTTGCTGTCCTGGGGGGAGGGACGGTCGGCATGATGACTTTGCAGTGGGCTAAAATCTTTGGGGCAAGGCAGATCGTCGTCTTCGATATTGTAGATGGGAGATTAGAGCTTGGAATGCGCCTGGGCGCCTCCGCGGGAATCAACAGCTCGCGGGAGGGCTTCATGGAGGAGGCGAAGGCTATAACGGGCGGACGGGGCTTCGACTACGTGTTTGAGACGGCAGGCAATACCGTCACAATGAAGATGGCATTTGAGCTGGCAGCAAACAAGGCCGAGCTGTGCTTTATCGGAACGCCCACCAGAGAACTCAGTTTCTCTGTGCGGGAGTGGGAGAATCTCAACCGCAAGGAATTTCGCCTGACTGGGTCCTGGATGTCCTACAGCGCTCCCTTCCCGGGACATGAGTGGGAACTGGTGGCTCACTATTTTGCCAGCGGAGATTTAAAGCTGGACGACTCTTTTGTCTTTCGCGTTATTCCCCTGAGTCAGATCGATGAGGCCTTTGAGCTCTACAAGAGGCCGGGAGCGGTGAAGGGGAAGATTCTCATCGACAGCGAGGCGTAAGAATGATACTGACAGTGACATTAAATGCCGCCATTGACAGGCGATACGTGGTTGAGAACGCGAAAATGGGCGAGGTCAACCGCGTGATAGAATGCAAAAGCTGTCCCGGAGGCAAGGGCTTAAATGTGTCCAAGCCCGCCGCCATTGCGGGCGCTGAGGTTCTGGCCACCGGCTTCGTCGGAGGCTATGCGGGCCGTTACATTGAGGAGGCTCTGCGCCCCATGGGGATTACGCCGGCCTTTTATCATATGGAGGAGGAGAGCCGTTCCTGCATCAATATCTGGGACAGTGTCAATCATATCCAGACGGAATACCTGGAGCCCGGATTTACCGTTGGAGAAGACGATTTTAGGGCCTTTCGAGATAAATTCGCCGGGCTGGCGCAAAAAGCGGATGTGGTGACCTTGTCCGGCAGCGTACCCAGGGGGCTGGATGGCTCGGCCTATCAGGACCTGATTGAGATCTGTAAAGAAGCCAAAAAGAAGGTGATTTTGGACACCAGCGGAGAGCTCCTGGAAAGGGGGATTGAGGCGGGGCCGACCATGATCAAACCCAATCTGGATGAGATCCGCATGCTTACCGGAAAGAGCTGCGATCACCTGGAAGATATCCTGCGTGCGGCAGAGCTCCTGCACGCAAAGGGGGTGGAGATCGTCGTTGTGTCCCTTGGCGGTGACGGGGCCCTGGCGGTCGGCGATGAGGGCACTTACAGGGCCAGAGTTCCCAAAATCAACGCGGTCAATACCGTGGGCTGCGGGGACTCTATGACCGCCGGCTTTGCCCTCGGCCTCAGCCAGGGGCTCTCCCTGAAGGAAATGTTAAGAAGGGCCAGCGCCATTTCCGCTGCCGCGGCCCTTCGCGAGGAGACCGGCTTCTTTGTGAAAGAGGATATGGAAGATATCTATCCGCTGGTTGAGATTGAGGAGGCCTGAGATGTGTCCGGAATAGAGATATTTTCGGGACAGGTCGAGCTCTTAGGAGAGGCTTCCATCAGGTTGTTTCAGGCCGGGGCGATCTTTGAGAGAGGCTTCCATCAGGTTGTTTCAGGCCGGGACGATCTTTGAGAGAGGCTTCTATCAGGCTGTTTCGGGCCGGGAGAGATCTTTTTGAGGAGATTTTATCAGGCTGTTCGGCCTGTAAGAACAGGATACAGTTAACAGAATCACAGATGAAAGAGACAGGAGGATTTAGTATGCAGACGATTCATCCGGACAGTGTTCCTAAAATTATGCTGAATGACGGCAGAGAGGCGCCGTGCATCGGGATGGGAACCTTTGGGTCTGACCGCTTTACGGCAGACCAGGTGGCAGAGGCAGTGTACGGGGCAATCAAGGCGGGCTACCGCATGTTTGACTGCGCCGCCTGCTACGGCAATGAAGCCATGATCGGAGATGTCTTTCAGAAGGCTTTCAGCGACGGCATATGTAAGAGAGAGGATCTCTTCATTATGACCAAGGCCTGGAATGACATGCATGGAGACGGCGATATCCTGATCGCCCTGGCGAAGAGCTTAAAGGACTTGAAGCTGGATTATGTGGATATGTATTTCCTCCACTGGCCCTTCCCCAACTATCATGCGCCTTACTGTGACGTTGACAGCCGCAATCCCGATTCCAAGCCCTTTTCGGTTGAGCGCTTCATGAAGACCTGGCGGCAGATGGAGCGCCTGGTGGATATGGGGCTGACCCGCGGGATCGGAATGTCCAGCATGACGATTCCCAAGCTCAAGGCGGTCCTGCCGCTCTGCCGGATCAAACCGGCCATGTGTGAATTTGAGGAGCATCCATGCTTTCAGCAGGAAGAGCTCTTTTGCTATTTGCGGGGGCATGGGATCCAGCCGGTCGGCTTCATGCCGCTCGGTTCTCCCCAGAGGCCGGAGCGGGATATGGAGCCCGGTGATGTCGCCGATATGAAGACGCCGATCATGCAGGAGATCGCGGCGGCTCACAAGTGCCATCCGGCCCTGATCTGCCTGAAATGGGCAGTGCAGAGGGGGGCGATTCCCATTCCCTTCTCTGTGCATGAGGCGGAATACGTCAGCAATCTTGCCAGCACCATTGACGGTGATCCTCTGACAGAAGAGGAGATGGACAGGATTCAGTTATTGGAGTCCAACAATCGTTTGGTCAAGGGTCAGGTCTTCCTGTGGCCGGGGGCCAGGGACTGGCATGACCTCTGGGATGAAAATGGCGAGATCGTTCAGTAGAAGAGACGGATGGTCTTAAAATCTCCAAGTCTGTGGGTCGACGGATGAGTGATAGGGGATAGCATTTAAAGAAAGCGAGGAGGATATAAGTGAAACTTGGCGTTCGGGCGCATGATTTATGGAAAGTTTGAGTAATAAGCTTGTAATCGCCTTTTGTCAGGAGATTCCAAGCTTATTTTTTGATTTTATTCTTGAAAAGTATTTGCCGCTTCATCTATCATGCAACGGAGATCATCTTCAAGATTAACTGTATTAACTGTGATTATATGTGCCGGGAGATGACATGGGCTCTTTCTTACTTGCTGTCATTTATCTGATCTTCATCAGTCTGGGACTGCCGGACTCCCTTCTGGGTTCCGGCTGGCCCAGAATGCAACTGGACTTCGGCGTGCCCTCGTCCTATGCGGGCTTTGTGTCCATGACCATTTCCTTTATGACCATTATCTCGGCGCTGCTCAGCCCCAGGCTGATCCGGGCGGTGAAGACCCAGTGGATTGTGATTGTCTCTATCGGGCTGACGATTCTGGGCCTGCTGGGATTTTCAGTCAGCGGCAGTTACTGGCTGCTCTTTGTCTTTGCTATTCCCTATGGCCTGGGGGCAGGGGCCATTGACTCTTCGGTCAACCACTATGTGGCCAGCAATTATTCCGGTGCGGTTATGAATTTTCTGCACTGTTTCTATGGGGTTGGCGCGGTCATCAGTCCCTGCATCATGTCTTTGGCTCTTCGCCTGGCCCGCTGGAATGAAGGCTATCGCTGGACGGCTTTTCTGCAGACAGGTATTTTGGCTGTCTGCATTCTCTCCCTGCCCCTCTGGAAGCGGGGAAGATTGGCTTTTTGATCGTTGGAATCGGAATGGGGCCCATCTATCCGGCCATTCAGCACATGGCACCCGTGAATTTCGGAAGGAAGTACAGCGCGGCGGTCATCGGTCTTCAGATGGCGTCTGCCTATGTGGGCAGTACGGCAATGCCCATGGTTTTCGGCCTGCTTCAACATGGAATCGGCATATGGATCATGCCGGTTTATCTGACGTTTTTCGTGGTGCTCAATGTAGCTTTTCTGGAGTTGACCTACCGAAAGTTGCCGAGAGAAAATGGTTACTGTGAGAGAATAGAAAACAACAGCTGAGAATTTGTAAAAGTGCACAAATATTCACCCTATTTTTCGTAATTTTGCAATCTATAAGAATAATCTGCAAAGTGATAGGATAATTCCATTGAAGTGGAAGTAGTCGTACATCAAAAAGGGGGTGTTATTTATGACAGGTTTTCCGCTGATTATTGCATTTATTATCGCTATTGTGGTGATGATTCTTCTGATCTCAAAGTTCAAGTTACATCCATTCATCGCCATTATGCTGGTCTCACTGGCACTGGGAATTCTTGCGGGCATTCCGCTCGTTGATGTCAAGGGGGCGGACGGAAAGACGACGGCAGGTCTGGCGACGGTCATCGGACAGGGCTTCGCAGGGACATTTACCTCGATCGGAATCGTCATTATCCTGGGGGCTTTAATCGGAACGATCCTGGAGAAGACCGGAGCCGCTTTGAAACTTGCGGACATGGTCATTAAACTGGTCGGAAAGAACCATCCGGTTCTGGCCATGGAACTGATGGGCTGGGTGGTTTCTATTCCGGTCTTCTGTGACTCCGGTTTCGTCATCTTAAATCCCATCCGCAAGGCTCTGGTACAGCGCACCATGGCTTCGTCCGTGTCTATGAGCTTCGGCCTGTCTGCCGGACTTTATATCGCTCACGTTTTTATCCCGCCCACACCGGGCCCGATTGCGGCAGCCAATACCCTGGGAGTCGGTGATAATCTGCTCCTGGTGATGGGCATGGGCGCCGTCTGCTCCATTCTGCCCCTGATCGCCGGTTACATCTATGCGGTTATGATCGGCCGGAAAGTCAAGGCGGATGACGAGGCGGACCGCAATCTGATGACCAAGACCTATGAGGAACTGGTGGCTGAGTATGGCAAACTGCCCGGAGGCCTCAATGCCTTAGCGCCGATCATCGTGCCGATCGTCCTCATGGCCCTGTCCTCAATCGCGGCCATGGCCAAGTGGTCCGGTTCCGGCGCGAATCTGGTCAAATTCCTTGGGACACCAATCATTGCTCTGGCAGTCGGCACTCTCTTCGCCTTCTTCCAGCTGATCACGACCAAGAAGGTGGAACACTTCTATGATCTGGTCAATGAGACCCTAAAGACGGTCGGCCCCATCCTCTTTGTGACTGCGGCAGGCGGCGTCCTAGGCAAGGTGATCGCCTCCTCCGATATGGTCAAGTATATCTCCGCTCATGCAGGTGTATTCTCCGCCATGGGAATTCTCTTCCCCTTCCTCCTGGCGGCGATCTTCAAGACAGCGCAGGGCTCTTCTACGGTTGCTCTTACCACCACAGCGGGGATTGTGCAGCCTCTCTTGGGCGTCCTTGGCTTTACCTCTCCCATGCAGATCACCCTGGTGGTTATGGCCATCGGCGCCGGCGCCATGACAGTGTCTCATGCGAATGACTCCTACTTCTGGGTTGTCACGAACTTCGGTGAGATGTCCCCGGATCGCGGTTACAAGACCCAGACAGCGGGGACACTGGTTCTGGGGATTGCCTCGATTATTGAGATCTTTATCTTAAGCCTTTTCCTGCGCTGACGAGAATTCGGGAGTCAATAGAATGATGCAGAGACAAATGTCTTCTGCCTGACGGAAAAGCAGAAAGAATCAGGCTCCTCTTTCAATTTGTATTGCAATCTACAATACTGTGCAGTACAATAATTTTGAAAGGTGATGTTACCATGAAAGATGCAACTGTAAGCGCTCGTGTCGAATTTGATGTCAAGAACGAGGCGGAAGATATTCTCCAGAAACTCGGTATCCCTGTATCTGTCGTAATCAATTCTCTTTACCGGCAGATCATATACAGACATGGCGTTCCCTTCTCACTTACGATTCCGAAGGAGCCGAAAACGCTTGATACCATGTTCGATGCCGAACGGAACGCAAAACTTGCACACAGCTATGAGCAGTCGCTCCGTGGCGAAGGCCGCCCGTTCACTGAGGTTTTAGATGAACTCGAAAGGGGCCTCAGATAAATGAATTCTTATGAAATCATCATGACACCGGACGCCACGACAGATCTTGTGGAACTGCGCGATGATATTGCCGATGTCCTGCTCGTTCCGGATACGGCGCTTTCCTATATTCGTGCGATCCGTAAAGAGATAAGCAAGCTGTCGGAAATGCCCGGCCGGATAAAACCTGTCGATGACGAACCCTGGCATTCACGCGGAATCCGGGAAATCATGGCAAAGAACTTCTATGTCTACTACCGGATTGATGAGGAAACCAAACGGGTCTACATCATGAACGTCATCTACAACAAACGCGATCAGCTACGGCAGCTCGCCAATATGAAACTCGACTGACAAAACGCTCCCCGTCACTGTGGCGGGGAGTTTCCCTTACGTCTATGAAGGCATTGAGCCTGTCGCTCCAGAGAGCAGACGCAACTACCTTATCAATCCGCACTACTTCAGCGGTGTTTATAACAGTGCGGATCATTAAGAGGCTTTGGGACCAGGTATACGCCCGTCTTGAACATACGTATGACCTTTCGAAAGTGAAGAAAATCTACATCTAGGGTGATGGCGCGTCCTAGATCACGAAAGTGCACAGGCGTCTGGAAGGCTTATGCCAAGTCCACTGCAATTGAGGACAACCTGTAACGAAGACGAATGTCTTCGGCTGTCCGGTACTTGTTTTTTGACAGCTCCTTTTGCTAAAGTAAGAGACGATTTTTATGTGGGAAACAGGGGCATTCTATGTTAGGAGTCATTCAGCAGGTCAATCAAGCTGTAAGTAATTTCATCTGGGGAGTGCCGGCCATGGCCGCCATTATTGGTGTCGGGATTTTTCTGACTATTCGGACACGCCTGATTCAGGTCCGCAAGTTTCCTGCGGCCATGCGCAATACCCTGGGCAAGCTTTTTGACAGGACCGAGGCCAGGGAGGGGACGATGTCTCCCTTCCAGGCGGTCTGCACAGCCCTGGCGGGAACGGTCGGAACCGGTAATATCGCCGGGGTAGCCGGAGCTCTTGCTCTTGGAGGGCCGGGGGCTGTCTTCTGGATGTGGTGTTCCGCCTTCCTGGGTATGTGTACCAAGTTCGCCGAGGTGACTTTGGCCGTTCATTTTCGGGAGAGCAATCCCAGAGGAGAGCATGTGGGCGGTCCCATGTACTACATTAAGAACGGGCTTGGAAAGGGCTGGCTCTGGCTGGCCTTTGCCTATGCGGCCTTCGGTGTGCTGACGGTCTTTGGAACGGGCAATGCCACCCAGGTCAATACCATTGTCACCTCCGTAGACAGCTTCTTAGACAGCTTCGGCCTTCTGGCCTCAGGCAGTCACCCCAAGCTGGATCTGGCGCTTGGACTTGTCATTGCGGGTCTGGTCGCTCTGGTCCTGTTGGGCGGAATCAAGAGAATCGGTTCTGTGACGGAGAAGCTGGTTCCCTTTATGGCCCTGCTCTATATTATTTTGGGCCTGGGAGTTGTTCTTCTCAATTGGAGAAATGTCCCCGCCGTCATGCGCATGATCTTTGCCGGGGCATTTACCCCGCAGGGGGTGACGGGAGGACTGATCGGGTCTGCCTTTTTATCTCTTAAAAAGGGGGTGTCCAGGGGGATTTTTTCCAATGAGGCCGGCCTTGGGACGGGCTCCATCGCCCACTCTACAGCGGATACGGATGACGCGGTCGGACAGGGACTCTTTGGCATTTTTGAGGTCTTTATGGATACCATTGTCATCTGTACTCTGACGGCCCTGATTATCCTCTGCTCGGGGGTCCCCGTGGCCTACGGGCAGGCGGCCGGAGCGGAACTGACGATTTTGGGTTTCACGACGACTTACGGAAGCTGGGTTTCGGGCTTTACCATGGTTGCTCTGGTCTGCTTCGCCTTCTCTACCACGATTGGCTGGGGGCTCTACGGCTCCCGCTGCGTGGAGTTCCTCTTCGGTCACAGGCTGGTCAAGCCTTTTCTGGTCCTTTACTCTCTGGTCGCCGTTGTCGGCGCCACAATGGATCTTGGTATGCTCTGGGATATCGCCGAGACCTTTAACGGTCTGATGGCAATCCCCAACCTGATTGCCCTCCTGCTTTTGTCCCCTGTTCTTGTGCGTCTGGTTCGAGAGAGGGAGAGACAGGATCAGACGGGGGAAATTGCCGGCAAATAGGAACGGCAGGCGAATACGCACTCCAGGAGGGTACCGTTGTCATGCATAAATTCGCAGGTATGATCAGTATAAGATCATACCTGCGGATTGTCGGCGGAAGAGCGCGATACTTCATGTGACAGAAAAAATGCAATTGTAGTATTTTGTCCGTATATCTTCAGAAAGGACAGGGATATGCCTTTATTTGTCACTCGATTCATAAAGAAGAATCCCCATTTGGCGGGGATTCTTCTGGTTATCATTGATTCCTTTTTCTTCTCTCTGATGGCTCTCTTTGTCCGTATGTCCGGGGACCTGCCCACCATGCAAAAGAGTTTCTTTCGCAATGCCATTGCCGCGGTTATTGCAATCATGACGCTGATGGGAACGGAAGAGAAGCTGAAGATCAAAAAGGGCAGTCTGCCCGCTCTCCTTTTTCGCTCCCTCTGCGGAGGCCTGGGGATGATTGCCAACTTCTGGGCCATCGATCACATGGCTTTAGCGGATGCCAACCTGCTCAATAAGCTGTCGCCCTTCTGGGCTATCATCGCATCCATTTTTATCCTGTCCGAGATCCCCAGAAAGAAGGAGGTTCTCTTTGTCATTCTGGCCTTCATCGGGGCCAGCTTTGTGGTTCGCCCCACGGCGGGGCTGGCCTCTCTGCCGGCCTTGGCCGGTCTTTTTGGCGGAATGGGGGCGGGCTTTGCCTATACCTTTGTTCGCAAATTGGGGATGCAGGGGGAGAGAGGACCTCTGATTGTGGCCTTCTTCTCCACATTTACCAGTTTACTCAGTTTGCCTTTCATGGTCTTTGATTTTCATCCAATGTCGGCAGCACAATGGGCCTGTCTGCTGGGGGCGGGGACCTGTGCGGCCCTGGCTCAGTTCGCAATTACCAAGGCCTATCAGCTGGCGCCGGCCAAGGAAATCTCTGTCTTTGATTATTCTCAGGTGCTCTTCGCTTCCCTTTGGGGCCTCCTCTTCTTCGCGGAGCTTCCGGATGTATGGTCGATGATCGGCTATGTGATCGTCATCGCAACGGCGGTTGCCAAATGGAGATACACTATGGTGGAAGACGCCAAAGCGGCCTGAGAGAAAGTCCCGACCGGATCTCTTCTTGTTCCTTTTCTGTAAAATCACTTAATCGCATTGCTACATATTCGATTCTATCAATGGATTCGATTTTGTTGAAATCGGAGTCGGTATCGACGTTTGAGCTAATTGCGTAAGGTAAAATATAATAGAGGTCAATTATTCGGGGACGGTTGGGAGAAAGCGAAAGGGAAAGAGGAGGATTGACGGTCAGTGAATCTGTCTTTGACATTATGTATGAATGGTGATATTGTACGATTCACAGGCTGTTCACGAATACAGCGCATGGGTGTTATTTTAATAAAAAAAGAGGTAGTCATATGTCAGAGAAGAAGCTGGAGATCTTCGGCTGGGTCGGAACAGCCTTGTCGATTATTATGTATGTGTCTTATATCCCACAGATTATCCATAATCTGAATGGAATCAAGGGAACTCCTATCCAGCCTTTTGCCGCGGCGGTCAATGGGACGATTTGGGTTATCTATGCCCTGCTGAAGGAGAAGAAAGATTATCCGCTGGCCGCCGCAAATGCCCCCGGCGTTATCTTCGGATTGATAACGGCGATCACAGCCATATTGTAAAACTTCTCTTTGGCATATCGGGCGCTCGGTCGATTTGCCCTGTAGGAATGTTTGAATTTTATCCCGGCTGCTTGCCGGGGAAGGGATATTGAGGAGATAAATTGATGTTGCAGCAGATTCGCAGGCGCTGGAGACATACCCCGTTGATCTGGAAGCTGGCGGGAATATTGCTTCTTGTGCTTATTTTTTTGTTTGGAATCAATCGCTGGAAGATTGAGGCGAAAAACCCGCAGGACGGGGCCAGTGCGGTTGACTATCAGTCCGCATGGGACGCAAAAGACGCCCGGGCCTATTTGACCGGGAGTATTCTGAGATTTGTAAAAATACCGGCGAAGCTTGAGGTGACCGGGACCGTTGATACCGGAAAGCTTGGGGATTATACCGTTCACTATACGGCGCACCGCTTCCTCTGGCACATGAACGAGGACAGGGTTATTTCTGTCAAAGACCTGTCCGCCCCGGAGATCACCCTGGTAACCAAGCCGGATTCTTATACCCTTCCGGGCAAGGCCTATGAGGAAGAGGGATACTCTGCTGTGGATGCTGTCGACGGGGATGTCACCGATAAGGTGCAGAGGAAGGAAGAGGCCGGAGTGGTTACCTATACGGTGACGGATAATGCCGGGAATACGGCGACCAAGACCAGACAGATCAACTATGACGATAAGGTGCCCCCGGTCATTACCCTGGTTGGCGGAGATAAGATAAGTGTTGTCTTAAAGAGCAAGTACGAAGATAAGTATTCCGCCGTGGATAATGTCGACGGGGATATTACGGACAAGGTTCAAGTCGAGGGGACGGTCGATACGGACAAGGAGGGCAGCTACACACTGACCTATTCGGTGACAGACGCCCACAACAATACGACGACTTGTACGAGACAGGTGACCGTCAGCAAGGACGCCCCGAGCGATGTCGCCAGCGAGGGGACGGACACGCCGACCGAGGGCAAGATTATCTATCTGACCTTCGATGACGGCCCGGGCAAGTATACGGGCCAGCTCTTGGATATCCTGAAGAAGTATAATGTCAAGGTGACTTTCTTTACAACCAATCAGTTTCCCCACTATCAGGATATGCTTACCAGGGAGGCGAACGAAGGGCATACCGTTGCGATCCACTCCTATACGCATATCTACAGCCAGGTCTACGCCAGCACCGATAACTACTGGACGGACTATGATCAGATGAAGAAGCTGATTGAAGAGAAGACGGGCAAGTCGGTGAATCTCTTCCGTTTCCCCGGCGGTTCTTCTAATGCCATCTCCAAGAAGTACACAGCGGGGATTATGACCCAGCTGGTGGAGCAGGCGAAGGAGAAGGGCTACACCTATGCCGATTGGAATGTCAGTTCCGGTGACGGAGGAGAGGTCCGGACCTCACAGGCGGTCTATGACAACTGCGTCAGAGGTGCATCGAACAACCGCGTATCCGTCATCCTCTGCCACGATATTAAGGATTTTACGGTTAATTCCATGGACGGCTTTATTTCCTGGGCCCTGCAGAACGGTTACACCTTCCTGCCCATGACAGAGCACAGTTTTCCTGCCCACCACGGACACATTAACAATTAAAGCGGCTGCAATTCAAGAGTTTGTTGGAAATACCACCTGAGAGTCTGGCTCCCGGGTGGTATTCTTTGTTATACTTCTTGTGAGGGAAGATCCATGACGGGGGAAATTCGCGGAATGTGTGTCCAAGCTTCGTGGAGTGGATCGAATTGATTCATTAGGGATCGGATTGAATATTTTTATTTAAGGAGGAAAATCTATGAGCTTTCATAACATTACTGTTGCGGGCGGCGGCGTCCTGGGGAGCCAGATCGCCTTTCAGGCGGCCTACACCGGCTTTCATGTGAAGATCTGGCTGCGCAGCCAGGCCTCCATCGGCCGCTGTCAGCCCAAGCTAGACCGCCTGTACAAGATCTATTTGGGAATTCTCGAGGAGATGAAGCACAATCCCGCGGCCTATGCCCGCGGTTTGTCCAAGAAGCAGAATCTGTCCGAGGCGGAGATTGAGGAGCTGAAGGAACGGGTTGAGAAGGCTTACAGGAGCATCGAGCTGACAACCTCTTACGAGGAGGCGGCTAAGGACGCAGATTTGGTGATTGAGGCGATTGCCGAGAATATTGAGGAGAAGGAAGCCTTCTACACAGAGCTGGCCAAGTATCTGCCGGAGAGAACGGTGATTGCGACCAATTCCTCCACCCTTCTGCCCAGCTCCTTCGCACAATTTACCGGCCGCCCGGACAAGTTTTTAGCCCTGCATTTCGCCAATAATATCTACAGGAGCAATACGGCAGAGGTGATGGGGCACGCCGGCACCAAGCAGGTCTACTATGATCAGGTGGTAGAATTCGCCGAACAGATCAACATGATCCCCCTCAAGGTTCTAAAGGAGCAGCCCGGATACATCCTGAATTCCATGCTGGTTCCCTTTTTGACCGCGGCGGAAGGTCTGCTGGCCAACGGGGTCGGGGATTTCGAGACCATCGACAAGACCTGGAAGCTGGGGACAGGAGCCCCCTATGGCCCCTTCCAGATCCTCGATATCGTGGGCCTGACGACGGCCTATAATATTGTAATCATGCATCCCGCCGCCAAGGATCCGACCAGTACCCAGGGCAAAATCGCAGCCATCCTCAAGGAGAAGATCGACGCCGGAAAGACCGGGGTCAATGCCGGAGAGGGTTTCTATCAGTACTAAGCTCAGTGATAAGCTGCCGATTTTGATGCATGGCAATCAAATGCCCGCAAAGAGACCTCGTACAAGAGGGATATTTCGTCATTGACTGTGGACAGAGAGGAAGGGAAATGGCCTACGACAGACAGAGAGAAATCCAGGAGGCGATCGAGGCGGGCCAGAGGGCCAAATACAAGCTGGAGCTGGCGAGAGACCAGCTGAGAAGCGCTGGAAACTGGGGCCTTGTCGACCTGTTCGGAGGCGGCTTCTTCACGACGATGATCAAGCACGGCAAGATGGGCGATGCCCAGCGCCTGATTGAGGACGCGAAGGCGGAGCTGCGCAGCTTCAGCCGGGAACTGGCCGATGTGGATGAGTTTCAGGAGATCGGGATCAACATGGGTGATTTTCTGAGCTTTGCCGACTATTTCTTTGACGGTTTCATTGCCGACTGGATGGTACAGAGCAAGATCAGCCGGGCGAGAGAGCAGGTGGAGGAGGCCATCCTCCGGGTGGATCAGATCCTGTCCAGACTGAGGACCATGTGATGTCCGGCTTGTATGGACACAAGAAGTTGACGGTTGCCGTCCGCCGGGATTTTCTTTGCGGCAGGAGGGCAGAGGAAGAGGACAGCCGGGAGAAAGAGGAAGCATATTTCGCCGCGCGAAAGCGGGCCGAATTCTATGCCGGGATCTGGGGCGCTCCCCTGGTGACATTGACAGCTCAGCGCCCTGCCCGTCCCGATGAGTTGATTGTGGAATTCTCAGAAGAGGGAGTCGCTCTGCTGGCGGATGGGATGCGCAACCAGGGGGATTTCGAGCGCTTTTTGGGCCGCCTTCGTCCGGGCTGCTGGGAGCGTGAAATGCTGATCAAGGCGGCGCGTTTCCGAAAGAAAGAGCAGACCGCGGAGCCTCTTTCGGAGAGTCCGGGAAAAGACAAAGAAAGGCCGCGGCCCAACGGTCTGCGCGCCTTAGACGCCACAGCCGGAATGGGGGAGGATGCCCTGATTCTCGCCGCGGCCGGCTTTACAGTCGAACTTGCCGAGCAAGATCCCATCATTCATCTGCTCCTGGAGGACAGCATCACAAGAGCCAGGGAGGGAGAGGAAATCTATCTGCGTCAGCTGGTGTCGGGCATGCGTCTGCTCGAGGGAAACTCGATTCCATGGATGCGCGCAGCTCAGCCGGGCTATTGGGATCTGATCTATCTGGATCCCATGTTCCCGGAGCGGAAGAAGTCTGCTCTGGTCAAGAAGAAGTTTCAGCTTCTCCACTATCTGGAGCGCCCGGCTGCCGACGAGCAGGAGCTGCTGCAGGCGGCTCTTTCAGCCAGACCGAAAAAGATTGTGATCAAACGGCCCTTAAAGGGGCCGGACCTGGGAGGACAAAGGCCCTCTTACCGGATCCGGGGAAAGGCGATTCGCTACGATGTCATCGTCCCGAGTCATTGTTCCGGCCCGGGAGAAGGTGTATGATCGGAATCGGAAGAGTTAGCCGCCATAGATGCGTCAGGAGGAGAATTCATGGAGTGGAAGAATTTTGATCAGTTAGAGAGCCTGCGGCTCTTCGCGGAGACGAAGCCGATAGATTTAAAGGAGACCCTGGGCTCTGCCGCGGGAGCAACGAGGGTGGAGACCTGTCATGTACCGATGGCAGCGGGGCTTGACTATAACTACGCGGCAAAGGCAGTGGATCAGAAGATCCTCCTCGCTTTGGTCAAGCTGGCTGAGGAGGCTCAGCTGGCCGACAAGTATCGGGCCCTCTACAATGGAGCCATGATGAATACGGGGGAGCAGCGTCTGGTTCTGCATCAGCTGACCCGCGGGCAGCTGGGCGATGACGTAGTCGTCGACGGAGTCAATAAGAGAGACTTCTACCGCAGGGAGCAGGAGAGGATCGCGGACTTCGCCAACCAGGTGCACCGGGGTCAGATCAGCAATGAGAAGGGGGAGAAGTTCACCAGCGTCGTGCAGATCGGGATCGGGGGCTCTGACCTGGGACCCCGCGCCATGTACCTGGCCCTGGAGGGCTGGGCTAAGACGAATCAGAGCTTTCAGATGGACGCCCACTTTATCTCCAATGTGGACCCGGACGACGCGACGGCGGTTCTCTCCGGGATCGATGTGGCTCACGCGATCTTTATCCTGGTGTCCAAGTCCGGGACAACCTTAGAGACTTTGACCAACCAGGCATTTGTCATGGACGCGCTCAGGAAGGAGGGCCTGGAGCCTGCCAGACACATGATCGCGGTCACCTCAGAGACCAGCCCTCTGGCGCACAGCGATGATTTTTTGACGGCCTTTTATATGGATGACTTCATCGGAGGCCGCTACTCTTCCACTTCCGGTGTCGGCGGAGCGGTTCTTTCTCTGGCCTTCGGACCGGAGATCTTCGATCGCTTCCTTCAGGGGGCGCACGCGGAGGATCTTCTGGCCAAAGAGACGGATCCCATGAAGAATCCGGATATGCTGGACGCTTTGATCGGTGTCTATGAGCGCAATATCCTCGGCTATCCGAGCACGGCGGTTCTCCCCTATTCACAGGCCTTGTCCCGGTTCCCGGCCCATTTGCAGCAGCTGGACATGGAGTCCAATGGCAAATCGGTCAACCGCGATGGCCAGCCGGTGGATTATCCGACCGGCCCCGTGATCTTCGGAGAGCCAGGCACCAACGGCCAGCATTCCTTCTATCAGCTTCTGCACCAGGGAACCGATATTATCCCCCTGCAGTTCGTCGGCTTTAAGAGGAGTCAGAGGGCCAATGACGTCACGATTGAGGGCTCCAGCAGCCAGCAGAAGCTGGACGCCAATGTGGCAGCCCAGATTGTGGCCTTTGCCTGCGGCAAGGAAGATGATAATCGAAATAAGAACTTCAAGGGAGGACGTCCCTCTTCCATCATTGTGGGTGAGGAGCTGACCCCCGAGGCTCTGGGTGCTCTTCTGGCTCATTTCGAGAATAAGATCATGTTCCAGGGCTTTGTCTGGAACTTAAACTCCTTCGACCAGGAGGGGGTACAGCTGGGTAAGACCCTGGCCAGGAAGGTTTTATCAGGCCAGACCCAGGGGGTTCTTACGGCCTATTCCAGGCTCCTTGGCCTCTGAGAGGAGCAGCGGGGAGGGATGTTTTATCGGCACATCTTTTAAAACGACATTGCATGTACCTTTTGAGAAAAGTGCAGCGAGCGGCAAAAGAGAGGCTGCATCCCTGCCTGTGAGGAAGTTTTTCTAAGAGAGGAAGGCGGCGATGGATTACCAGAAGATACGGGGCGGGGATTTGCCGGGAGAGAAGATCTCTGTGACAGAGGGCATTATCCCCATTGCCGACAGGATCTATACTGTGGTCAAAGACTATATTGCCGGCCGAAGAGAGGTCGGACAGGCGAAGACGGTGATTGCCTTCTGCGGGGGCTCCGGTGTGGGCAAGTCCACAGTTGCGGCCATTGTCAGAGCCCGTCTGAACGAGGACGGAATCGGGGCTTATACCATGTCCGGGGATAATTATCCCCACCGGATTCCCGCTTTCAATGACGCCAAGAGAGAGCGGGTCTATGCCGAGGGCGGCAAAGAGGCCTTAGACCGTTATCTGGGCAGTGATGATGAGCAGGATTTTGACACGGTCAACGTGATTCTGAAGGCCTTCCACAGGGGAGACAGGCTGATTCCCATGAAGCGGATGGGGCGAAAGCCGGGAGAAGTCTCTTACGAAAAGGTGGATTTCTCTGACATTGATGTCCTGATTTTGGAGTGGACTCATGCCAACTCGGATGATATCCGGGGCGTTGATTTCCCGGTTCTGCTCAACAGCACGCCCCAGGAGACGCTGGAATTTCGCAGAGCCAGGGCAAGAGACGGCCATGTGGACTCCCCCTTTGTCTCCATGGTGCTGGGGCTGGAGCAGAAGAAGCTGGCGGCCCAGGCCCATAGGGCCAAGCTGATCGTATCGAGGCAGGGAGAGTTTTTGACCCATGAGGAATTTCAGAGCCTGATGAGGGACTTGCTGTAAGAGTTGCTGAGTTCGCGTTCGACTGCGGACGCGGGAGGCGCAGGCGGAAGGAGAGAGATTGCATGAATCAGAACGGTCCTATGCTCAACGCTTATCCTGACAGTATCGGCTCCTGTCTGGAAGAGACGGTAAGTCTTTTGGAAGAGGAGTGGAAGGGGGCCTTTAAGTCCTTTTACCTGCTTCCAAGCCTCTATCACTCGGACCTGGACCGGGGCTTTTGTGTTGTGGACTACGACATCAACGAGGATCTGGCCAGCCGGTCGGACCTTCGCAGAATGCGGGATATGGGCCTGGATCTCAAGCTGGATTTCATCTTAAATCACGCCTCTGCCATGTCTCCCCAATTCCAGGATCTTCTGGCCAGGGGGAAGGAGTCCGAGTACAGGGATTTCTTCATCGACTGGAACGAGTTCTGGAAGGGCTGCGGTTCTATGACAAAGGAGGGCTATATCCAGCCCGAGGACAAGTACATCAGGGATATGTTCTTCCGCAAGCCCGGCCTGCCCATTCTCATGGTTCAGTTCCCCGACCAGAGCATGCACCCCTACTGGAACACCTTCTATCAGAAGGTCTGGGAGGAGAATGGCAAGAAACGCTATCAGGGACAGATGGATCTGAACATCCGCTCGCCCAAGGTCTGGGACTTCTATGAGGAGGTCCTGGATAAGATCGCCTCCTATGGAGCGTCGATTCTCCGCCTGGACGCCTTCGCCTACGCCCCAAAGGCTGTGGGCAAGAAGAACTTCTTAAATGAGCCGGAAACCTGGGACCTGCTCGAGCGGGTTCATGGCCTGGCTAAGAGGAGGGGCCTCAGGCTTCTGCCGGAGATCCACGCCTCCTATGAGGAGGGGATCTACCGAAAGATCGGTGAGCGGGGCTACATGGTCTATGATTTCTTCCTACCCGGCCTGGTCATCGACGCGATCGAGTCCGGCGACGGAGGCCGCCTGGCTGCCTGGGCCGAAGAAGTCACAGAGAGGGGAATTTCCCTGGTCAATATGCTGGGCTGCCACGATGGGATTCCCATGCTGGACTTAAAGGGACTCCTCCCGGAGAGGCGCATACAGGATCTGATCGACCTCATGGTAAAGAGGGGAGGCTATGTCAAGAACCTGCACGGGGCTAGGAACATCTATTATCAGGTCAATACAAGCTATTATTCCGCCCTGGGCGAGGATGACAGAAAAATGCTCATGGCGCGCGCACTTCAGATCTTTATGCCGGGCAAGCCCCAGGTCTGGTACTTGGACCTTCTGGGCGGAGCCAACGACTATGAGGCCATGAAGCGGGCCGGAGAGGGAGGACACAAGGAGATTAACCGCAGCAACCTGACAGCCCGGGAAGCCAGACGTCGCATGGAGCTTCCCCTGGTCAAAGAGCAGCTGCGTCTGCTGAGGCTGCGAAATGAGCATCCCGCCTTTGAAGAGGGAAATCATTTTAAAGTGCGCTCTGAAGGCCATATCCTGACCCTCAGTCATGAGAGGGATGGGGCCAAGATCTGTCTGAGAGCGGATCTGGCTCAAATGGATTACCGGATCACAGAGGCCTGACCGGGGCCTGTGGGACTTTTGTGACAGGTGGAAGGGGAATTGACCGGAGGCCTCAGGGACTGGTATGATCTATGGGTGTGAGATCATCCGGGGGAAGCCGGATGGCAGCGCCAGCATCGGGCTCCTCGGAAGGCCGATGCTATATGATATGGAGATGTACCCAAGTGGCTGAAGGGTCCGGATTCGAAATCCGGTAGGTCGGTTCTGCCGGCGCGGGGGTTCAAATCCCTCCATCTCCGTTGGGAAAATGATGCGCGGCGCCAGCCGGTATCCTGTTGTTTATCACAGTGGAATGCTTAAACGGCGTGCGTCTTACTGCTGAGAAATTGTGCTAAAATAAACATTGGTTTCAAATGAACAAAATCACGAGGGAGGTAGCAGAATGAAACTTGTAGCGACAGACAAGGCACCCGCGGCAGTCGGCCCCTATTCACAGGCCTACGTATCCAATGGATTTGTCTTTGCTTCCGGACAGATCCCCATTGTTCCCGAGCAGGGAAAGGTGATCGAGGGAGGAATCAGCGAGCAGGCCGAGCAGGTGTGCAGGAATGTGGGACAGGTGCTCGCGGCGGCCGGCAGCAGCTACGATAAGGTGATTAAGACCACCTGTTTTCTGGCTGATATTGCCGATTTCGCCGCTTTTAATGAGGTTTACAGCCGCTATTTTACCTCTAAACCCGCCAGAAGCTGCGTCGCGGTCAAGGATCTGCCCTTGGGCGTGCTCTGTGAGATTGAGGTCATTGCAGAGGCATAATTGGAGGCATTTTGACGTCTACCGACAGAATCGGAAGCATGGAGGGACTGTGAGAGGGTTCACAGCCCCTTTTCGAATGAAGGAGTCTATCGATGAACAAGTCTTTGTTGTCTACAAGAAATCTGGTCATGACGGCAGTCAGCATTGCATTCTGTCTGATTCTGCCCATGCTGGTGCGAATCATTCCAAACGGTGGCGTCATGTTCAGTCCCATGCACATTCCGGTTCTGATTGCGGGTCTGACCTTTGGCTGGCCGGCGGGTCTCATCACCGGGATCATCGGCCCCCTGCTCTCGTCCGTCGTCACCAGTATGCCGCCGACTCCGGTTCTGCCCGGCATGATGGTAGAATTGGCGGTTTATGGCTTTGTGACCGGCCGTATGATCAATGGCCCCTTCAGAAATAAGCGCAGCTACCGGAATCTCTACATCAGCCTGGTTGTGGCGATGCTGGTCGGACGCGTCGTTGCGGGACTGGTGCACGGCCTCCTCTTTTCCGCGGGCCAGGGATACAGTCTGAAGATGTGGGTGACCTCTTATTTCATCAGCAGCTTTCCGGCAATTGTCCTCCAATTGCTGATTATTCCAAGCATTGTCATCGCGCTGACCAGGGCCGGTCTGGCCGTGGGGAATGAGGGGTGATAAGAGATCTGGCGCAGTTGACTGCGCTGATTCAAGAAGAGGCGAGAAAAAAGGCGGACAAAAGCTATATTGTCGCGATCGATGGGAGGTCCGCGGCCGGCAAATCAACGCTTGCAGCCGCTCTGGGAGCGGAGATGGGGCTTGACCCTGTCCATATGGACGATTTCTTTCTGCCCCAGGAGCTTCGAACAAAAGAGCGTCTGGGTGCGCCCGGAGGAAATGTTCACTTTGAGCGTTTCGCCGCCGAAGTTCTTCCCAGGCTGTCGGAGGAGGACGCTTTCTCTTATACCCGCTTCGATTGTAAGATCATGGACTACGGGCCCGCGGTTTCTGTCAGGGCCGGGAGGATCCGACTGGTGGAGGGAGCCTACAGCTTTCACCCTTACTACGGGGACTACGCGGATCTGAAGATCTTCTACGATATTGATCCCCTCCTGCAGCTTGCGAGGATTGAGAAGAGAAATGGGCCGGAGGGTCTGCGCAATTTTCAGAGCCGATGGATCCCTATGGAAGAGAGCTATCACATGAACTGTCATACACTGGACCAGGCGGAGCTTGTGATCAGGGCCGGAGATTTTTTCCTGTCGGCCAGAGAAGAATAGTCGGTCAAAGAAAAATCATAGAAAATATGGCAGCCGTCCCGAGTGGGCGGTTTTTTGACGATTCTGGCGCTTGCTGTGGACGCCTTGATTTCCTCTCGCAAGAAGGCTTCTGTGAGAGTGGGTCGCGGCTCCGGATCCCGCCGTGGACGCCTTGATTTCCTCCAGGGAGGAGCTTTCCGGGAGAGGGAAATGCGGCTCCGGATCCCGCCATGGATGTCTTGGTTTCCCCCCGCAGGAAGTTTTCTGTGAGAGGGACTTAGGGTAGAATAAGGGACAACAGCTGGGAAAACAGGGGAAATAGTTGAAGGCCGGGAAAGTGATAGAGGAAATGGCCAACGGCCGGGGCGGTGAAAGAGGAAACAGCGAATGGAAATGATCAGTCGGGCATTTGAAATTCTGGAGACCAAAGAGGGGGTGATCGCTGATAATAACGCTGTCGCGGCTCGGGTGAGAGAAGAACTGAAACAGAGAGGGGTCTTTCTGGTAAATCTGATGGCCTCTCCGGGGGCCGGCAAGACCAGCCTCTTGGTGAAGACAATAGAGGCTCTGAAGAATGACTATCGGATCGGCGTCATGGAAGCGGATGTGGACTCGGATGTCGACGCGAGAACCGTGTCAGAGGCCGGGGCCAGGGTTATCCAGCTTCACACCGGGGGCTCCTGTCACATGGACGCGGATATGACCAGGCGGGGACTGGGTGGGCTTGGCATCGAAGATCTGGATCTGATCTTCCTGGAGAATGTCGGCAACCTGGTCTGCCCGGCGGAATTTGACGTCGGAGCCGGGGCCAGGGTCATGATTCTGTCGGTGCCGGAGGGGGACGACAAGCCTCTGAAGTATCCTCTCATGTTCTCGGTCAGCGATTGTCTGTTGATCAACAAGGCAGATGTCAGTCCGGTCTTTGACTTTGACTTCGCGCGCTGCCGCAAGCGGGTTCTTGATCTGAATCCGCAGATCGCCGTCTATCCTCTCTCCGCGAAGACGGGGGAGGGAATGGAGGCCTGGCTTGACTGGCTGATTGGGCAGGTAGAAGCCTTCCGCGGCCGAAGCAGAGGGAATGCCGGTTCTGCCCGGGCCGGGGAGGACAATACGTTTGCCAAAGTTGCCTCTTTTGGGGAGGAGACAGAACAAAAGCCGATCAGGGAGGACGCAGATGAGAACCATTGAATTGCACAAGTCAGTGACCGCGTCCAACGACCGGGATGCCGATCTTCTGCGCGGGCAGATGCGGACGACCGGTCAGCTTTTGATCAATCTCATGTCATCTCCGGGATCCGGCAAGACCTCTCTTTTGTCCCGGACCATTCAGGATATGACAGATGTCAGCATCGCCGTCCTGGAGGCGGATATCGCCTCGGACGTGGACGCCCTGCGCATAGAGGCTCTGGGAGCAAGGAGCATTCAGGCGCACACGGACGGCATGTGTCATATGGACGCGGGCATGACAAGAAGAAGCCTGGAGGCTCTGGCCGCGGAGCACGGAGGAAATTCACAGGAAAGCGCTGGAAGGGAGGACCTGATTTTTCTGGAAAATGTCGGGAACCTGATTTGCCCGGCGGAATTTGACACGGGGGCAGGCCTGGATGTCATGATTCTCTCGGTGCCGGAGGGAGACGACAAGCCCCTGAAGTATCCGCTCATGTTCTCCAGGGCCCATGCCCTTGTGATTACCAAGACGGATACCCTGTCCTATTTCGACTTTGACCTCAAGGCCTGCATGGACCGGGTCAGGAAGCTGAACCCGAAGATCCGCGCCTTTCCTGTCTCGGCAAAGACCGGGGAGGGCATGGAGGCCTGGGAGAACTGGCTGAGAGATCAGCTGCGGACCTGGCGCAGTCATTAGGGCTGACCGAAATGTCCATTTGCGAAGACCGCTTTTGAACATGCGGATCGCCTTCGCTTGAGCGGCTGGGAGCGGGGGAGCAAGCGGCGGAAAATTTGTCAGTTTGGGGAGGGAATCAATGAACGCACGTGAAGAATATGAGCGCTGGCTGAATCAGCTGCCGGCCAAAGACCCGCTCTGTCGGGAGCTGGAGCAGATCCGGGGGAAAGAGGATCAGATCAGGGACCGCTTCTATCAGACGATCAGCTTCGGGACAGCGGGACTTCGGGGGATCTGCGGAGCAGGAACGAATCGCATGAATGTCCTCACGGTGGGGAGGGCGACCCGGGGAATCGCGGATTATATTCTGTCCTATGGCAGAGAGCATCCCGAAGATGAGGTCTGCGATCGGGGCGTTGCCATCGCCTATGACTGCCGCTATCACTCAAAGGAATTTGCCAATCTGGCTGCGGAGATCTTTGCCGCCAACGGAATCCGGGCCTACAATTTCCCCTCTCTTCGTCCAACGCCGGAGCTGTCCTTCGCCATTCGCAGGCTGGGCTGTGTGGCAGGGATCAACCTGACCGCCAGCCATAATCCCAGGGAATATAATGGCTATAAGGCCTACTGGCTGGACGGGACGCAGATCTCGGGACAGGTCTCCGAGGGTATGCAGGCGTCCATTGAAAGGCATGACTTCTTTGAGAACTTTACCAGGCCGGATGATCCGGCGGTCAAGAGAAAAGAAATTGTCATGCTGGGAGAGGAGATGGATCGGGATTACCTCTCCTATGTAACCTCGCTCTATTGCCATGGGAAGGAGGAACTGAAGCTGGATCTGCCCATGGTCTATACCCCGCTCAACGGGGCCGGCCGAATTCCCGTGGAGACCCTGGCAAAAGAGCGTGGTTTTACCGGATTTTATACGGTAAAAGAGCAGGCGGATCCGGATCCGGAGTTCACTACTGTAGTCTATCCCAATCCGGAGGACCCAAAGGCTTTTTCCTACGCGGAGGAACTGGGGAAGAGAAAAGGGGCGGCTGTTCTCATTGCCACGGATCCGGATGCGGACCGAATGGCAATTGAAATTCAGGACGGACAGGGAGGTTATCGCTTCTTAAACGGCAATCAGACCGGAGCCCTTCTGATCCATTATCTGGCCCAAGGCCTGCGGCCTGAGGAGGACCGCTGCCCCAAGGCGCAGGAAGGCTCAGGAGAGATCTCATCAGATACGAGAGCCAGTGGCAGGGACATAGACGAGATGCTTGCAGGGCGGGAGAATCCGTCAGATGCGGGAACCGGGTCAAGAGGCTCTTATGCCATGATCAAGTCCATTGTTACCTCTGACTTCGGGGCGGCCATCTGCCGGGCGCATGGGATTGAAGTCTACGAGGCACTGACCGGCTTTAAGAATATCTGCGGCCGCATTCCTGAGCTTGAGAAGAGGGGGATCTCCTATTTCTTTGGCTATGAGGAGAGCATCGGCTGCGCGCCCGGCTCCTTTGTCCGGGACAAGGACGGGGTGGCGGCAGCCATGCTGGTCGCTGAGATGGCGGCTTATTATGCCGGATGCGGCAAGAGCCTGGGACAGGTTTTAGAGGAGCTCTATCAGACCTATGGCTATTTCGCGGACCACCCCGTCTCCCTGGTCTTAAAGGGAGAGGAGGGATCGGCCAGAATTGCCCGGATCATGGCGTATTTTCGGACAAATGCCTTCGAGAGCTTCGGGGGCCTGCCCCTGGCGCAGACGATCGACTACCGGGATGGATATGAGGATATTCCGCCCGCGAATGTGCTCAAGTACGTCATGGAGGACGGGTCCTGGTTTGCCATGCGGCCCTCCGGTACAGAGCCCAAGCTCAAGTTCTATTTCTACACGAGAAAGAGAGAAGAGGCGGCTGCCAAAAGCAGGGTCGAGGAACTGGCAAAGGCGGTTCTCAAGTTGACAGAGTCGATTCTATAGGAGTAAATTCGAGCAAAAGGCAGAGCCGGTCTGTCAGAAATCAGGAGTGACCGGGGCTGAAGCAGCTACCACTCCGCACAGCAGATATCAGTTGATTTTGCGTCGTGTCTGTGGGGAGGATCAGGAAGTCCATACCAGGGACAAGCCGCAGGAGGAGATGAGGAGGTATGCGTATGCTTGATGATTATGATAATGCCAGACAGGCGGGGAAACGCCGTGTCAGAGAGGCTATGGCTTCCGGCCAGTATCCTTATCTGACGTCTCTGGAGGATCTTGTGCCGGGAGCTCTGCAGGGAGGGGTTCGCAATCTGGGACTGGTTGAAATCCCCATTAAGAAGATTGTCGGTACAATGACCAAGGGAAGGCAGAATTCCTTTGCCTCTAACTTCATGCCCCTTCTGGGCGCGTCGACGGAGTTCGCGGAGAAATGGTCCACCCTCTATGACTCCCAGATGGAAGAGGGGATCCGCGAGCCGATCCTGGCCTATGAGTATATGTGGCGTTTCTATGTGCAGGAGGGCAATAAGAGAGTTTCTGTCAGCGCCTATGCCGGTGTGAAGGATATTCTGGCCAATGTGATCCGCATCATGCCCTTCGGACGGCCCAGAGATGAAGAAGAAGCTGCAGAGTTACGCCGTTATCAGGAGTTTGTGGACTTCTATGAGGTGTGTCCGCTCTATTCCATTGAGTTCTCGCACGAGGGGGACTATGCTAAGCTGGCAGAGGCATGCGGACAGGATTTGGAGCATGGCTGGTCAGAAGAGGCCATTAAGGACTTAAAGAGCGCCTACGGCATGTTTGAGCGCATTTTCACGGAACACGGCGGCGACCAGTTGGATATGACGGCGGCGGACGCCATGCTGATCTATCTGGCGATCTATCCGATAGAGACCCTGGCGAACGAGAGCAAGGCATATTTGGATAGCCAGGTGGATCGGATCTGGAGTGAGATTACTCTGGCCGGCGGGCAGGGAGATGTCGCTTTGGTTGAGACTGCGGACGCAGAAGAGACGGAGCGGGGAAGCAGAAAAATTTTTTCCTTCCTGCAGAGGGGGGATGCCTATACGCAAAAACGCCCCTTATCTGTGGCCTTCCTCTACGAGAAGAGCAAGGAAGAGTCCTCCTGGTCTTACGCGCACGAGCTGGGAAGACTCGCCTTAGAGTCTGAATTCGAAGGAGCGGTGAAGACCATGGCCTTTGACGACTGCGGAGATGAGCAGAAGATCTCGGATGCCATTGACCAGGCGATGGAGGCGGGCTGCCAGATGGTCTTTACGACTTCTTTAGCCATGATGCCGATCACCCAGCGGGCAGCGATCTTTTATCCGGAGGTTCGCTTCTTAAATTGTTCTGTCAATCTGGTTTCCAGTGAGGTAATGACTTATTACACCCGGTCTTATGATGCCAAATTTATCATGGGGGCGCTGGCGGCAATGACCAGCGATAATCACAAGATCGGCTATCGGGCCAACTTCCCCATCTTCGGCGCGGTGGCGGACATCAATGCCTTCGCGATCGGGGCGGCTATGGTCGACCCCAGGGTAAAGATATACCTGGACTGGTCCGGATCCAGGAATTCCAGCTGGGAAGAGCTGCTTGAGAGAGAGGATATCCGGGTGATTTCCGGTCTGGAAATGATCCGCCCCAGGCAGGCTTCCCGCGAATATGGTCTCTATTGCAGGGATGAGAACGGAATGGTGCATAATCTCTGCGCCCCGCTCAATAACTGGGGTAAATTCTATGAGCGTCTGCTTCGTCCGATTGTCAGGGGGACGGCATCCCTGAAGGATCGGCAGGAGAATCGCTCGCTCAACTTCTACTGGGGGATGGCGACGGGAGCGGTGGAGTTGATTCTCTCCAAGCACATTCCCTTCTACTCCCGTAAGACAGCGGAACGTCTGGTCGATGCCATTATGTCGGGTTATATCAATCCCTTTGACGGGGAGATTCACTCTCAGGAGGGGATGATCAAGGGACCCAAGGCGCCTCGCTTCTCCAGCCGGGAGATCATCAGTATGGACTGGCTCAATGACAATGTCATAGGCTCCATTCCCAGTCTGGAGGAGTTGACGGATGAGGCCAGAGAACTGGTGGCCGTCAGCGGCATTGATACCGTGACGGAGAAAGAGGACGCGCGATGAAGATTATGGCCATTGCCGATGAGGAGAAGAGAGCCTTCTGGGATTACTTCGACAAGAGCCGATTTGCCGATGTAGATCTGATTATCTCCTGCGGAGATTTAAAGGCCTCCTATCTGGATTTTCTGGTGAGCATGACCAACAAGCCCCTGCTCTATGTACACGGCAACCACGATCAGGATTACAGGAGAAAATCGCCCCAGGGCTGTACCTGCATTGAAGACAGGGTCTATGATTTTCACGGCCTGCGGATTCTGGGACTGGGCGGCTCGGTCCGCTATAACCAGGGCATTTTCCAGTACACAGAAGAGGAGATGAGCAGGAGAATCCGTCGGGTCAACAACGCAATCGCCCTGCGGGGGGGGATTGACATGTTGGTGACCCATGCCCCGGCCAAGGGCTATGGAGACATGGAAGACCTGCCTCACTGGGGCTTTGCGTGCTTCAATGATCTGATCCGCAGGTGGAAGCCCAAGTATATGCTCCACGGCCATGTCCATCTGAGCTATGGGGGAGACCGCTTTCACGTGCACGAGGTCGGGACCAGAATCATTAACGCCTATGAGTGTTATGAGCTGGAAGTGGGGGATGAGGATCACCCGCCGGAGGGCAAGACGGGGTCCGCCCTCTACGATCTCTATGTCTCTATGAGCCGGAAGAGAAACAAGTGATGCTTGCAGTTCCCATACCGGAGAAATTCGAATAAATTGTCGGATAGACGATGTTCTTTGGGACTGACAGTGTTATACTCGGTTAGACGTATAGATTGGATTTTCATGATGGTGCAATGCCTGGGAAGCGGTCATAGGATGATCAATGAGGATGCATATTCCAGGAAGCAGCATTTTGTCGTATGGAAAGGAGAGTGAGCTCATGAGCGATGACGGTTATGTCCGAAGTTGCAATGCAGACATAGCAGCGGGCAGCATACGAGACTGGCGCCGAATGCGAAAGCAGACACACTCTCCTCTGGAGCATTGAAGGGAGTTTTCTTCTCGCGTATTCCGGCCGCTCTTGCCCGAGAAAGGAGCCTGGAATGGAGAAGAAGCAGTTGGATTCCACACAGGAGGAGCTGATTCAAACGCAGCCGGCGGAAGAGGCTTCTGCCGGAGAAGAGAAGGTCTTTCCGGAGGATATGGAGCCTCAGAACCGCATGGAGAACGGGGCTGAGTCCAATGAGGATGAGGATATCGAGAAGCCCAATTACGAAGAAGAAATCGCCTCCATCATTCGAGGAAATATTTCTCCCAAGGTGATGGAAGAGCGGATCATGGACTACCACAGCTCGGATATCGCGGATTCCCTCGATGTGATGAATGAGACCGAGCGTAAGCGTCTCTACCGGATCCTGGATATTGAGGATCTGTCGGATATCTTCGAGTATGTGGATGAGGACCGGGCCGCCAAATATCTGATGGAGATGGATATCCGCAAGCAGATATCCATGATCTCCAATATGGATACCGACAAGGCGGTAGACCTCTTGCGCCTACTCTCTCAGGAGAGGCGGGAGATTCTGGTCGGCCTTATGGATAAGGATCTGCGCCGGGAAATGGCCATGGTCGCGTCCTTCAGCGAGGAGCAGATCGGAAGCCGCATGACCACCAATTTCATCGAGATCAAGCGGAATCTGGATGTGCGCGGGGCCATGAAGAGCCTGATCGAGCAGGCGGCGGAAAATGACAATATTTCAACCATTTATGTCGTGGATGAGAACGAGGTCTTCTATGGGGCGATCAACCTGAAGGATCTGATTATCGCCCGGCAGACAGACCGCCTGGAAGATCTGATCATTACCTCTTACCCCTATGTCTACGCCAAGGAGTCCATTGACAACTGTATTGAGTGGATTAAGGACTACTCCGAGGACTCCATTCCGGCCCTGGATGAAGAGAATCGCGTCCTTGGGGTCATCACCTCGCAGGATCTGGTCAAGGTGATCGATGAGGAGTTAGGAGAGGACTACGCCAAGCTGGCTGGTCTGACAGCGGAGGAGGATCTGTCAGAGACAGTGCCAACCTCTATTAAGAAGCGCATGCCCTGGCTGATTATCCTGCTCTTCCTGGGACTGTTTGTATCTACAGTTGTAGGCATGTTTGAGAAGGTTGTGGCGGAAGTCACTGTGGCCATGCTCTTTCAGTCGCTGATTCTGGACATGGCCGGCAATGTCGGGACCCAGTCTCTGGCGGTGACCATCCGTGTGCTTATGGACGAGAATCTGACCCTGGGTCAGAAGATGCGCCTGATCTGGAAGGAGTTCCGCGTCGGCTCGGGCAATGGAATTCTTCTGGCCTCCTTCTCGATCCCGGCAATCGGTCTCTATCTGCACTTTGCCAAGGCAGAGCCCTGGCTCTATGCCTTCGCCATCTCCGGCTGCGTCGGTGCGGCTCTCTTGATCGCGATGGCCATTTCCAGCTTGGTGGGGACCATCATCCCCATCGTCTTCAAGAAGGCTCATATTGATCCGGCGGCCGCATCCGGCCCCCTGATCACCACAGTTAACGATCTGGTTGCTGTGGTAACCTACTATAGTCTGGCCTGGATTTTCCTGATCCAGATGCTGCACTACTAGGGATATAGAGATATAGGACAAAAAGTATTGGTGAAAATCCCCGCGGCCCTTTTGAATGAAAGGCTGCGGGGATTCATCTTCTTTCGGGAGTTATAGGACAAAATGTGTTGATAGAAACCCCCTTAATCCCTTTAGAGTTATAGGACAAAATGTGTTGATGAAAACCCCTACAAGCCCTTGTAAATGATATGCTCCCCATATGGTAGACATTGGAAATATCCAAAATCC